>NZ_WYDS01000008.1 GCF_009914765.1 Halodesulfovibrio sp. MK-HDV
TTTAGGGTTAGCCATTCGATGTGCGCAACAAGGTATATATTGTTTGCCTTTCCGGATATCTGACTGACCCGATTTTTTTTTCTAGTGACCACGGAGGTTGGGGTATACCCGATCCCATTCCGAACTCGGAAGTCAAGCCAACCATCGCCGATGATACTGCAGGGGAGCCTGTGGGAAAGTAGGTCGTTGCTAGAAGATATTTATTACTAATGAGTACGATGTGATTTACTTCTTTCCGTATTTGTAAAGTAAGCTGAGATTTTTCTTGGTGGCCATGGAGGTTGGGGTATACCCGATCCCATTCCGAACTCGGAAGTCAAGCCAACCATCGCCGATGATACTGCAGGGGAGCCTGTGGGAAAGTAGGTCGCTGCCAAGATATATTTTAAGACCGCGTTTCTTTTGAAACGCGGTCTTTTTTTGTTTAATAGCTTTTCATTGCGACTTGCTTTCCCACAGGCGCTAAAGAGTTGCGGCAAAGCCGTGAGCGTCCGTAAAAGGGGGAGGCAAGCGAAAAATGCTTCTACACGCATGCCGAGGCTCTGTCTGAGGCCGTACCGAAGCAGATAGCTGTTTAAGTAATTATGGTCTAAGGCGTTACGCCGCCAGCCAAACTATTCTATGAAATCAGAAAGCGTTGATGCCTGCTGAGCGGGGCTTGGTTGATTCTTTGTCTTTGTCTTTTTTTATTCTCGTCTTGGCCTTTCTCTTCAATTCTTCTTCGCTTCAACCGTAGGTTCATTCATCCGCTGACATTGTTTCCATTCTTATTGCCTCCACTGGCTGTCAGCTCTGACGGAATCATGACCGTAGTGCTAACTGTTACTTGTTCGTTCAATAGATTAAGAACAGCGTAGTGTTGTTTGTATGTTAGAACTGCCTACTATCCTTGGATAGACGGCTTTCGTTGTTTTTCTGTGGTGAGTGCAGTTTGCTGTTCTTGGTGCATAAGGTTTTCCAGTTGCTTTGACTGATACCAAGTCCCAAGCTTTCTCTTTCCACGCTCCCGCGGGGGGACGGGGTCAGCAAGCTCCAGATGAAGAGCCATCCGCAATGGTTATTTCCTTGCAAACGATTGTGTCTACCACTTCATTTCTTCTGCGTTTGAATCCTTGCTCTTGGACATACTAGAATGCTTTTAACTGATGTTCATGACACTGATTGATATCTACCCACGCTATGAATAGAAAGTACTGAAAAAGGCGCTTATCCTCGGATAAGCGCCTTTTTACTGCAAGACAATCGAATAGGAACTAGTTCACCATACGAAGAGCTTGATCAGAATATGGTTGGGATATTCTGGAGGTGCATTTTTAGTCATTTATATTTGATGCTAGCCATTGCGCGAATTGTTCGAGCAATTCAAAGCTTAAGTTTTTACATTGAAAGTTTTTACCATTCACTGCAATCACAGGAGTTTTACCGTTCAGACCCTGACGGGAAATTTCTAAATAGCAAGTTACCTCTTGAACAAAAGCAGACAGATCTTTCTTTTTCAGTAAGGTTCTAAGTCGGGTTGCTGCATGTTGTGCATTGTTCGTGTTCGGATCCAGAATGATTATCTGGAGCGTTTCCATAGGCTACTCAGTAATGCTGTGAATGAAACGTTCAGCTTCGAGTGCAGCGATAGTTCCATCTGCCATTGCTGTGGTGATTTGACGATATTTTTTTTGTCGAACGTCGCCTGCTGCGAAGACACCGGCAACGGATGTTTTCATCAGATCATCAGTATCTATGTATCCCTGTTTATCGAGTGAGAGTTGCCCCTCAAAAACTTCTGTACCCGGCTCTTGTCCCATGAATACAAATATGCCGTCACATTCATGTTCTATAGTCTCGTTTGTTGCGACATTACGCAATGTAACGGACTGGAGCTTTTCACCATAAACAACATCGGTCACTTCTGTTGAGTGTGAGATCGTTGAATTAGGGCGCGATTGTAATTCGTCTTGTGCGCTTTGAGCTGCAAAGAATGTATCCATTTTCTCCACAAGCATGAGTTCTTCAATTCCTTGATCGAGCAGGGCGATGGCTTCATCAAAACCACTATTACCGCCACCTACCACAAGAACTTTTTTCCCTTTATACGCAGCGCCATCACAGATGGCACAAAAATGGACGTTATCGCATTCTCCAGCTACTTCCAGTGGAACAGGCTTGCGTCCTGTTGCTACGATTACCGCTTTTGCTTTGTAAACAGTGTCGTCGGCTTCGATAATTTTTTCTTCGCCCGAGAAGTCGATAGCATCAATACAAGCTGCTTCTTCAATGTCTACACCAAGAGCTTCCACCTGTTCTTGAATGCGTTCAACTAATTCCATCCCACCTATGCTGGTGTAGGACGGCATGTTTTCAACGACTTTTGTCCAGTTAACAAGCCCGCCGCACGCATTCTCGTCAAGGATGAGAACACGTAGGTTTGCCCGCGCTCCGTAAATGGCAGACGTCATGCCTGCAACTCCGCCGCCTAAGATGATTAAATCGTATGTTGTGTTCATTGTCGTTATCCCTAACTTTACGAGTTACAGGGAGGCGTGGAGAGTTTTTAGTTCACGCGGGTTCATTAAACCGGAGTGAACTTTTACAACTTCACCGTTGCGAACAAACACGAGTGTAGGGACACGTTCAAATGAAAGCTTTTTCATTAATTCAGGATGAATTTCGCTATCTATGCTGAAAATTTCTACAGATGGCGCTTTTGCTGAAAATTTAATCAGAACTTTTTCCATATTTTTGCAATGCGGACACAACTCTTTATGGAAAAAGAGAATTGCGTCAGAAAGAGATGCAAAGAAATTATCGAGGTGTTCTTTTGGAATCGAGGTAATGGTACTCATAGAAATATCTCCAAAAAATTTTATTCATAAACAAGAGAAGAGAGACCTTCAATGTCGAGGATGTGTATCTTGTTCTTCGGCAGCATTTTAATAAGCTCTGCCTTCTCTAGTTCCTTGAGTGATTTGTATAGCGTAGCCCTGTGTGCACCAAGTATGCTGGCTATGTCTTTCATTCGTAATGAACCTAAAGAGATAACTTCGTTTGCGTGAAGCGGTGCTGAGTTATAGCGTAGAAGAATAAATTTAATTATCCGCTGATCCAACGAGTCTAAGCCTAAAGAAGCTGACTGGTTGCTGAGGACGCTTATTTTCTCAGAGAGTGTACGAATGATGTCTTTTGCAATTTCCGGATACTTGGGTAACATTTCTTCCACAGTTTTTCGGGAAAAGAAATATACTGTAGCATCTTGATAACAGGAAAAATAGCTGCGGATAGGTCTATTAATAAAGAACGGAGCTTCGCTGAATAACGAGTTCTGCTCGATATGCATAATAATTTTTTCCGCACCATCCCATGCCGTGCGTTGCATACGCACAATACCGGACTGCAAGTAGCAGAGTTCCTGAACCAGCTCTCCTGCATTGATGATGACTTCACCATGCTTGAATTCTTTTTTGCGTCCGAGGTGCAACACCTGTTCCCAGGCGTGGCTATCAACGTGAACCCGCCAGAATTCGTCTACATCGTGTGTGATCATGATTCGTCCTTCTCAATACAAGAGAGCCTATTCAGTTCTCGTTATCTTTACTTATGTGGTGCGGAGTTCACCAATGAACAGCTTTAATTGCTGTAGCAGTTCTTTGGCTTTCTCCGGATTGTCATTAATTATGTTCTTTAATTGGAACTGGTCAACCCGTCGGTCAAAAAGCTCATCAGATTGAGGTACAGAAACTTCTGCCCCGGGAACACATGTCCACATTTCTTCTTTTACTTCTAGCTTTGCAGACTGTTCACCAGCGTTACCGCCTGAGCCTGAACCATCGTAGAAGATTTTGTTCATGGAATCTGTGTCGATCTCTTTTTGCAACCAATGGATATAGCTATAATTATGAGTGATTATAGACCAGGACATACCGTAGTATCCAGCAATCGCAAAGTCACGAACCTTTTCAATTTCGCCCCGCATTACGGGGAGTAAACTGATTCCCTGAAGTTCATCAGCATCAAACGTGTTGATGCCTTCGTGTCCGGTTTCTTCCAGAGCATTTGAATCATCAAGACCAAGTGCATCAAGAATTGTGGCTGTAATATCGACGTTTTGAACAAAGCTGTCGATACGTTTGCCACCCTCCAGACCCGGTACATGTGCGAGCAGTGGTACGTGTACAAGTTCTTCGTAAGGCCAAGGGCGACATTTACGCATGAGACCGTGGCCGTGCTCATCATTACCCATAGGCTGTCCATGGTCGGAGGTAACAACTACCATTGTTTTTTCCCACAGACCTTGAGCTTTCAGAGAATCGAATAGCTTGCCGAGCCACTTATCCACCAGAGTCACTTTTTCAGCATACAATGCGCGGATGTGCTCACATTCTTCTTCGGTCATTACGCCTTCGATTTCTGTCCAAGGTGCAATGAGAAGCGGGTTCCCTTTGTAATCAGGGTTGTATGGGCATGGTCTTTCTTCCCATACGGAAGGTGGATCCCAAGGCTCATGCGGATCAAACGAATCGAGCCATAAGAAGAACGGACGGTTTGGATCGCGTTTTTCTTTAATCCAGTTGTCAGCTTCAGAAATAACTACCGATGCATAGTTATCTGCATCAGACTGCCAGTCCTGACGTTGACGGAGATAACATTCGGTTTCACGAATTAATGATTTACTTGAATCATCGTATTCGCCGTTTGCATTCTTTTTGAGCCATTCAGGAGAAAGAAAATCTTCTCCTTTAAACTTATCATTAAGATGGACGTTGCTGAATGTTTCGTGATCCAGCTCATGCCCGTTACAAAAACGGACATAATCGAAACCGCGTGAATATCCATATTTAGGCAAGCGCATTGGTGGTGTGTCGTAGACTAATGCAGTCTGAACTTCACGACACCAGAGCATGTCTGTAATTGTGGTGTCTTCTGTCGTAAGAGGACGCCAGCCACTGTATGGTAAAGTAAAACGTCCTGTCATTAATGCTCTGCGTACAGGAATGGTAGGCAGCCCTTCACTGTATGCATTCTCAAAGAGAAACCCCTTATCCGCGAATTTATCGAGGTTTGGAGTTTTTACTTCTTTGTTTCCGTAGCAGCCAAGATAGTTGAACTGCAACGTGTCAAGCATGATGAATAAAACGTTTTTGATGTTTTTCCGAGGCATAGTAAATCCTTCAACAATTATGCTGTGCTACTTTCTTTGCTCAGGGCGAGTGGGCGAACCGGCTCACCTTTCGTATTAAAAATCCCAAATCCTGTGACAGCACATGCCATGGAAATGAGTGGTATTGTGAAGTTAAAGAATGCGTACGGCATAAAGTCGACAGCACTCACACCGAGAACTCCTAGAATATAGAAAGCATGCACACTCCATGGGACAAGAGGGCAACCGAGAGTTCCGGCGTCTTCACATGTTCGGGAGAGAACCTGCGGGGCGATATCAGCATCCTTATATGAGTCGCTGAATGCACGTCCCGGAACAACAACAGCCAGAATCTGGCTACCTGTACCGAGAAGGATAATGTATGCAGCAACCAGTGTTGCACCTACAAGGCTAGTGGCAGACTTGGCTCCACGGAGCATAGCTTCAAGCAATACTTCAAGAACGCGTGCTTTTTCAAGAATGCCGCCAAAAGCCATACCGCTTGTGAGCAGGAGAATTGTAACCATGATGCTCATAAGACCACCACGGGAAAGAAGTTTGTTCAGTTCCGGTGAAGCTGTGGCAGCTTTGTAGCCACGAGTCATTTGTCCTGCGAGTTCTGCAATGGTAGAGCCTTCGAAGACTGCAATTGCAAGCGCACTTACGAGGCAGACAATCATTACCGGCAGTACAGGGAATCGTTTGTACGCAAGAATGATCATTAATGCCGGTGGAATAAATACGATAGGTGACAGGTTGAATGATGCTTCAAGGTTAGAAAGAATCACATTGATATTGGCGACACTACCGGAGTCTCCAGTATGCATTGAGCCGAGCAGCCAGTAGCCAATCAAAGTGATGATTGCTGCTGGAACAGTTGTCCAGAGCATTGAAGATATGTGTGTGAACAGCGGAACCCCACATACCGTCGCTGTAATGTTCGTAGAATCAGATACTGGAGACATTTTATCTCCGAAGTACGCACCGGAAACAATCGCACCTACTGTCCATGCAGGATCAAATTGCATAGCGCCGCCCACCCCAAGCAGTGCTACACCGATGGTGCCCATTGTGCCGAAAGATGTGCCTGTGGCCAGCGAAGCCACTGAGCAGAGGATAAAGGTTGAAACAAGAAAATGTTCGGGAGAAATAAATTTTAATCCCCAATAAATAATCGCTGGGATGGTACCGGAAGCCATCCATGCCGGAATAATCATTCCGACAATCATTAAGATGGCAACAGCCAGCTGGATTCTTCCAACGGCAGACAGCATGCCTTCCTGTAATTCTTCCCATGAATATCCGATTCGTAGTGACATGACGCCAGCAAGTACCACGGCAACTAATAGTGGCAGAACAGGAGGACGTACGCCGAGAATAACTGTGCCGTAGAGAATAACGGCAACGGGAAGGGAAAAGGTTAGAAGAGCCCACAAGAGTGATGGCTTTCTTCTTTCAGAGCTCATAGTGACTCCTAATAGCAGGGAGTATGGTAATGCGCTTTACCAGACTAGGAATAATAAGAAGCGGTACTCCCAATCTCGCTCCATTCCTCCTCTTTTTTCACCCCAATAGTACATAAACATTTCATTACGTACTATAACGAGAGCCAACCCTGCAATAAACAAACACAAGAGTCCGTTGCAAATACAACAACCTACATAAAAAAAGGAGAGCTTATGCTCTCCTTTTGTCGTTAACAATGCTTGGCCGAACTATTTAGGTAACAACAGCCAAACGGCGCCGTCTGCGTTCATGTGGCCAGCAATCCATGTAGCATCTTCACCGTAGCCGCTGAAGAGATCTAAATGGTGTTTTTTGATAGCGCCACCAGTATCCTGTGCGAGTCCTAATCCTTTCATATTATCTCCGTACTGGAATGCACCTTTTTCATTTTTTTCGGGCATTGGTACATCAAAAAGGAACATACTTCCCAGAGGAATGAATGATGGATCTGTTGCCAGTGAAACGCGTGGTGTAAGGGTTTGCCCCATTGCACCGTACGGACCGCTGTCTGAGAGTCTGAAGAACACATAGCTTGGATTAGTGCCCAGAAGCTTATATGTGTCTTCTGGATTGTCATCAAAGTATTTTCGAATGGCCTGCATAGACACACCATCTTTAGGCAGTAAGCCTTTACGAAGCATGACGCCACCTAAAGAAACATATGGTCGACCGTTTTTTCCGTCATACAGAATATGTGTGGTTGATCCATCTTCCAGAAGGAGTCGGCCGGAGCCTTGAATCTGTAAGAAAAAAATATCCAGCGGATCTTTTGCCCATGCGATTTCAAGACCACGTGAGCCTAGTGCACCCTTAAGGTCGATTGCGTTTCTGTCATAGTACGGAACGGCTTTGCCGGAATCTATGCGGTAGATTGCACGCTGGCCTTTCCATCGTGGATGAATATCTCCAAGGTTCAGTACCTGAAGATCGGAAGGCTTTGCGTACAGTGGATATGCATATCCCGGTTTTTGGTAAGGCTCGCCTGTAAGGCTGGCTCATAGTATCCAGTGAACTGTGGATCTGCATCAAGCCTGTAAAACGTAAAATTCTTTGCCAGCAATTCAGGATTTGCATCAAGTTTTGGCAAAAGCAACTGCATACGTTTAATAGCTGCCGCAAGAGTTTTCCACGTAACTTTTAATCCGTATTTATTAAGCGCAAGTTTAGACTGTGGTTTTTTTGAGACGTAAAGAGCGGAGCGTTCAAGAGCGGGGGCAAAATCCATCCATGATTGCATTCCCTGTTTGCCAATTGTGAGAGTTTGAATCACAGTATCGGCTTCCGAATCACTAAGTTTTATGAATCGCTCCCCTTCGGGTTGTTCTATAACCGGATCAACTGATTCGGTCGGTGGGGGAGACTGGCTGCACCCGGCAAAGAAAATAGTACTGATAATAAGTAGTGCAGATAAAATTCGAGTAATATGTCCGACAGTCAATTTCGTCCTCCAGTACAGTATGTGGTTAGCTTCTGTAGCATGGAATATTTTGAGTTCAAAGCCCGAACCGCAAACACCTTTTTTATCCAATATAGAAAGTTGCGGCTCTGATTATTGACAGTAATGGTTATAATGTGGCTTTGTTGCAAAAAAATAGATGTGATAATTTTCTTTTGATATAACGGATAAGGATACATTTTGGTTTCAGAAACAAAACAAGAACGAGTTATTCGTAAGGAAGCATTTACCGCTTTGTTCAATGAGTCGGAAACATTGCCTGAGCTGTTGTTTGAGACTCCGGAAGAAGCAGCGGGCAGCATTGCTGCCCTTATGCGCGGTTTTTGGAAATTTGTGGATGACAGTGTTGAGCGCGAAGTGCCGCACCATACACAAACCTGTGCCAAGGGGTGCAGCTACTGCTGTTCTCAGCCTATTTTTATGGATATTTTTGAGGCTGTAGCATGTATTCAATGTATGGAAGGCGAAGAGATAGCGACGGCATTTGCGGAGGGTTTTCCAGCATGGCAGGAGAATTTTACACCACAACAGCCAGTGTTATGGAAAGCGTTACAGGAAGATAAATGGGATGAGTTGGGAGTGCTGACAAATAAATTGACTGCGCCCTGTCCTTTTTTATTGAATGATGAATGTTCATGCTACGAAGCACGCCCGATGGTGTGTCGTACGTGGGTTTCAAAAAAATTCAAATTTCTGTGCAGAATGAATCCATCCAACATAAAATATACCCTGAAATGTCAGGATACAGTGCACGACGCGTACAACCGTGTGTTGCTGCATATTGCCACGTCATTTGAAATTCCGTTAGCAGCGGGCGGCTGGACAACACTGCCTCTTGCCTACAATTCTGTGGAAGGAAACGGCGCAGAGTTATTGAAGCATGCGATTGCTAAACATTTAACCTATAGCAGGTAAGCGACGTGGAATGTTCAAAGCGGATATATCTCATCGGTTCACGAGGATGTGGTAAAACCTCTGTGGGAGTGGGGCTGGCAAAGCGCTTAGGATGCAGTTTTATAGATACCGATGCGTTTTTGTGCGAAATGCAGGGCAAAAGTGTCAGTGAAATTGTTGATTCTGAAGGCTGGGATGCATTCAGAGATTGTGAATCTGCCGCGCTAATTGCTGCTACTGGGGACAATGCACAGGTAATTGCTACAGGTGGCGGCATGGTACTGAGAGAGCAGAACCGTACGTTCATGCGTGAACACGGTGTCGTTATTTTTATTGATGTGCCGCCAACCGAACTTGCTCGACGTTTGAATGCAGATCCTTTGGATGCTCAGCGTCCTTCATTAACAGGAAAATCTCTTGTCGATGAAATTAAGGAAATACTCGCGGCTCGGATGCATTTATATGACGAATCATCACATATAACGGTTGATGGTACGCAGTCTGTTCAGGAAATTATTGATAACATCATGGAACTACTTGAAACTAACCCGGTTTCATAGTTAGATAATCCATAATCAAAAAAAATATCTTCCTAACACGATGCGAGGAGAACAATATGAAGATCGAAAAGGTTCTTGTTCCGGTGGATGGTTCAGAATATTCCCGAAGGGCTGTTGAATATGCTGCAGATTTTGCATCAATGGTCGGAGCTTCTGTTGTATTGCTCACGTGTCGTTTAGAAGTAACATCGCTGTTGAGTAAGGAATTGTATGAAAAAGCAATTACCGATCTTGATGCACATGCAGAAGAACTTTTAGGACCATACAAAGACATATTTGCTAAAGCACATGTGTCGGTTACGGAGATGGTTCTGGGAGGAATTCCTGAAGATACTATTATGCAAGTAGCAAAGGGCGAGAATTGTGACATAATTATTATGGGTTCTCGTGGCTATTCAGACATTAAAGGCTTGTTCCTTGGCAGCACAACGCATAGAGTGCTGCAACTTGCAGAGTGTCCTGTAACAGTGATTCGTTAAGAAATAATTTTTCAGTATATATCGGGGAATTTTTCATAATGAAAGATTCCCCTTTCTTTTGTTTGAACGGCAACCATTGACGATTTTTTAGTAAGGAGCCTGATATGAGCGGTAATACGTTCGGCACACTGTTTCGCTTAAGTACGTTTGGCGAATCCCACGGTGCGGCTTTGGGCGGCACTATTGAAGGTTGCCCATCCGGTATTGCATTAACAGAGGCAGATATTCAGCGTGAACTGGATTTACGCAAACCCGGTCAGGGTGGCATTGCAGCTACAGCACGTAAAGAAGCAGACGCTGTGCGCATTCTTTCCGGTGTGTTTGAGGGTAGAACAACCGGCACACCTATAGGGTTTATTATTGAGAATACAGACCAACGGTCACGCGACTATGGTGACATCATAGAAAAGTGGCGACCGGGTCATGCAGATTTCGGATTCGATCAAAAATATGGATTTCGTGACTATCGCGGTGGCGGACGTTCTTCCGGACGTGAAACCGTAAGCCGTGTTGCTGGCGGTGCTGTTGCACTGCAGCTTCTTGCAACGCAGGGCATTAGCGTGAACGCATACACAGTGGAAGTTGGCGGCATTGCTGCTTCTACAATTGATGCAACAGGAGCACAGAAACGCCCCTACTTTGCAGCGGATGACGCAATTGTTGATGCATGGAATGAACGAGTAAAAGCAGTGAAAAAAGATGGCGATACCCTTGGTGGTATTGTACAGATTGAAGCTGTAGGCGTGCCAGCCGGACTCGGTGAACCTGTTTTCGATAAGCTTGATGCCTTGCTTGCTCATGCTCTCATGAGTGTAGGAGCTGTGAAAGGTGTTGAGATTGGACAGGGCTTTGAAGCTGCACGTATGTTGGGAAGTGAAAACAACGACGGCATGAACGCTGAAGGATTCACCTCAAACAATTGCGGCGGTANCTTGGCGGCATTTCAAACGGTATGCCTATTATTGCCCGTGCCGCAATTAAGCCGATTCCATCCATTGCAAAAGAACAGCATACAGTCACACGCAGTGGTGATCCTTGCACTATGCAGATAAAAGGGCGTCACGATATCTGCGCTATTCCGCGTGTTGTGCCTGTTTTAAAATCTATGGTCGCGCTTGTGCTTGCAGATTTACTGCTACAGCAAAGTAAGCAATTTTTTTCGCCTGTTTCGGGCGTTGTAGAACCTAGAGGGTTTGACGAATAATATAACTGCCAGTACATGAGCTACATGCAACCTACCTTACCAATCGATAATAATCCCCAGAGTGCCGCAAACCTTGATGGCATTCTGGAACGTATAGTCTTTCATAATGAAGAGAATGGCTATTCTGTGCTCAGGTTTAAAACCGCAGCAGGGGATAACTACACTGTTGTGGGAAATATTGCAGATCCACAAGTCGGGAGTTCATTAAAACTTACCGGCGAATGGGTGGATAACGCAAAATTTGGACGGCAGTTTAAAATGCTTACGTATGAAACCAGTCTTCCGGCTGGTCTTGTAGGCATCCGCCATTATCTTGCATCAGGTCTTATCAAGGGCGTTGGCCCTAAGACTGCTGAACGCATTGTTGAAGCCTTCGGCGATGAAACCTTCGCAATTTTGGATAATGAACCCGAAAGGCTTTCAGCGGTAAAAGGTATTGGTAAGCGTACAGCGATAGGTATTCAAGAAGCATGGTCAGAGCACCGTGGCATCCGCGATCTCATTATGTTTCTGCAACCGCACGGGGTTTCCACAGCGTATGCAGTACGTATCTATAAGTTCTACGGAAAACACGCGCTGAGTGTTGTTCAAGAAAACCCATACCGTCTTGCTATGGATATTAGCGGGATCGGGTTTGTAACAGCCGACATCATTGCTCAGAAAATCGGGTTTGAGGTGGATTCTCCTTTGCGTGCAGAGGCGGGCACCTTGTACATGCTCACTAAAACATCAGACGAAGGGCATGTATATTTTCCGTTTGATGCACTGGTGACTAAGACATCCGATAATTTGAATATTCGAGCTGATCTTGTTGAAAATGCCATCGAAATTCTTGAACGTGAAGATCGGGTTGTAATCGAAGAACTTTCCAACGGACAGGTTGCTGTCTACCGTTCGCGATTTCATGCATATGAATCCGGTATTTCAACATACATAAAAAAGATTCTTGGTTCGCCGAAGACTGTGCTTATCAAAAATCCGAATGAAATTGTTGAAGAGGTTGTAGCAAACCTTGGAATCAATTTGGCTGAAGAACAACTCGAAGCGGTGCATACTGCTGTCCGTAGTAAAATGATGGTGCTCACAGGTGGGCCGGGTACTGGTAAAACAACAATTACCAAGGCCATTGTACAATCGTACAAGAAGCTCAAAGCAAAAATTTTGCTGTGTGCTCCAACGGGACGTGCGGCTAAGCGCATGTTTGAGACCATCGGGGTGGAAGCAAAAACTATTCACCGCCTGCTGGAATATTCTCCACGCGAAGATGGCTTTCAACGTAACGAAAACAACCCGCTTGCGTGCAGTCTTATTGTTATCGATGAATCTTCCATGATGGACACCATGTTGATGTTCCATCTGCTCAAGGCTATTCCGCTTGGCGCAACCGTAATATTTGTCGGTGATGTACATCAGCTGCCATCTGTTGGCCCTGGTAACGTTCTTAAGGACGTTATCTTATCCGGCGTTGTGGATGTGGTTGAACTGCATGAAGTTTTCCGTCAGGCGCAGGAATCAGATATTATTACCAACGCACATAAAATTAACGCTGGTGAAGTACCATTTCTGGAATCTTCCAAAGAGCGGTTGTCTGACTTCTATTTCATTCGACAGGATGATCCGGAACGTTGCGCAGCAATGATTGTGGATTTAGTAAAGAATCATATTCCGCGTCGTTTCGGTTTTGATGCAATTGATCAAATTCAGGTACTGACACCAATGCACAAAGGTTCAGCTGGCTCCGGCAACCTGAACCATCTGTTGCAGGAAGCATTGAACCCGCAGCCATTGTGTCTGAAACGCGGCGATCGTGAATACCGTCTTGATGACAAAGTTATGCAACTGCGTAACAACTACGATAAAGACGTGTTCAACGGCGACATCGGGCGTATCTGCGTGGTGAATACAGAGGACAAAAAGCTTACAGTTCGATTTGATGATGAAAAGAACGTCATCTACGATTTTAACGAATTGGATGAACTGGTTCCGGCATACGCAATCTCAATTCATAAATCGCAGGGCTCTGAATATCAGGCTGTGGTTATTCCTGTGCTTACCCAGCACTATGTATTGCTACAGCGTAACCTGATTTATACTGGCGTAACTCGCGGTAAAAAACTTGTTATTCTTGTAGGTGCTTCAAAGGCGCTTACTATAGCAATTAAGAATAACAAAATGCAAAAGCGTTTTACGTATCTTGCCATGCGGTTGAGTGAGTTTTTGCAGTAGCTTCTTATTGGGACTGTGTTGACTTTGTTTCACTAGTCCAAATCGCTGCCACCGGTGGGCGCAACCTAGAGAATATCAATCTCTCTGATTATCAAAATAGTCAGAGAGATTTTTTTATAATGAAATTTGAGATCTTTACAGCGCGCTAAACTGACGGCTATGGTACGAAAAATTAGCATAGAAAAGATGAACAGTGCGGGGATGTCTGTCGTCTGGTGGGGCACCGAAAAACAGCGGGAGTATAGCGTGACTGTTTCAACCAATGTGCTGACAATGGAAGATGATCCTGTAGTGCGTGAAACCATTGCGGCATATCTTGCGGATGAAGGATATACGGTAACACAGGCTGAAAGCGGACTACAGGGACTTTCTCTGGTTCGAGAAAAAAAGATTGATGCAGTTTTACTTGATTGGCGTCTTCCGGACATCTCAGGTGGAGAAGTGCTTTCAAAACTTGGTAGTGTAAACCCTACACTACCGATTATTGTTGTATCCGGAACTGATGAAGTCGGTGAAGTTATTGAAGCGTTAAAGCGTGGTGCATGGGATTACCTGCGTAAGCCGCTTAAAAATATGGATATACTTATAGATGCGATTGAACGTAATCTCACCAGAGCACAGCTTTTACGGGAAGCTGCTTTGGAAGGAGAGCATCTAAAAGAGCTTGTACACAGCCGCACAGAAGAGCTGGAGCGAGCAAACGCTTTGTTGAGGCGCGAAGCAAAAGAGCGGCAGGAATATGCCGCTGCTTTAACAGAGAGTGAAGCTCGTTTCAGGCAGCTTGTGGAGACAGTACGTGAGGCATTCTTTGTACGTAATGCGAAGACCAAAGAACTTACATACGTTAGTCCGGCGGCAACAGAAATGTTTGGCTTTACCCCTGATCAGTTTGCTTTGAATGCCCGTTTGGTGCTGGAGTTGCTTCATCCTGATGATCGTGAAGAAGCGACAGAGAACATTTTACAAGTATTCGAAGGGCAGTCGCCTGGAAATTTTGAATATCGTTTTTTGGTGGGTGAAGAGCAAAAATTAAAGTGGATTGGTTTTCGTATCTTCCCCGTAAGGGATTTTAAAGGTGAAATTTACAGACATGTAGGTGTAGCCGAAGATATTACGGAACGAAGGCGTGCACATGACGCGTTATGTGCCTCACTAAGAGAGAAGGAAATTTTATTCAAAGAAGTGCATCATCGGGTTAAGAATAATCTACAACTTGTTTCCAGCCTGCTGAGTCTTCAGGCGCAGCGTATTTCTACTATAGAAGACCGTGAGCGTTTTCTTGATTCACAACGGCGTATTCAATCCATGACCTTGGTGCATGAGGAGCTTTATCGTACAGATGATCTTTCCTGTATTGATTTTAGCTATTATGTAGAACAGTTGGCACGACGTATTGAACAGGCTTTTTCTGCAGTTGTTCCGGTGGAATTGGTTGTGGATTTAGAACGAATTCATTTGTCAGTTGATACCGCAGTGCCGTGTGGTCTGATTCTCAATGAACTTATTTCCAACGTGTACAAACATGCGTTCATCGGTAGATCACACGGAAGGCTGTATTTATCAGCTGGGCTGCGTGACAGCTCAATTGTTCTTAAGGTTGTTGATGATGGCGTTGGGTTTCCTTCTCAATTTGATATAGAGGAATCCAACTCATTAGGGATGCAGGTTGTTCATGCTCTTGTTGAGCAATTATCTGCTGACCTTGTTATTACAACCGACAGAGGGACAGAGTTTGAACTTACATTTTCAGATTCAAGTCTATGTATGTTGCCATCATAGCAATAGAAATTTCTAGATAGTAAGGTCTTGAAGTGTGTCGAGAAGGAGTGTGTCTTTAGCTAGATGCACTCCTTTGTTGCATTCTGCCTCTGTGAATCTATGTACGGATGTCTGTAGCGGGAGCTCAGGGTGGTAGGTAATGAATGGAACAGCTCCATGAGCATGGGCTTTTGTGGCGGCAGGTGTGAGATGATCAGTTGTGACCGTAATGCACGCATCCGGCATTTCCTGCAGGAGAATCGGCAACAGCTCTCGATCAATTCGCTCTATGGCATTTTTCTTACCGGTGGCATCGCCAAGGTGCCCGCAATGATCTGGTGCTTCAACATGGATAAACGCGATGTTGTTGTCTGGCTCTTGAAGGAAGGTAAGTGCAGCCTGTGCTTTTGCTTTAAGGTCTGTGTCTGGAAGTCCGGTGAAAGAAGGGTGCGATATAACTTCCATTTCAGCCATATATCCAAGACCGTGGAGGAGGGGAATGCCGGAAACGACGCAACCGTTTGTTTGGTACAGGGTAGCAAAGTCGGGCAAAGAGTATGGGCTACCTTGTCCCCAAAGCCATAAGGCATTCGTTTTAGTGGAGTGTTCTGCAAGAAGTGCTGAAGCTTTTTTGATAATAATCTGCAACGGAACCGGATAGCAACAGAGCTTTGTTTCCAGCGGGATACCTTGCAACATATGAGGGCCGGAGGTTGCAAATGCAGGAAGTCCTTGTTCACCATTGTTATGGTTGTGCTCTTCAAGAAGTAGACGACCGTTTTTTTGAATCAACAAATGACGGTACGTTTTGTTTGAGACAAAGGTAAAGGATGTGTCGCTGCATTCCGCATTCAATGCCTGTATCAGAGCTTCTCCTTCCTCTTGTGTGATGGAAGAAGCACAAGGTGCAGTAATGGTTTCGTGCTCTGTACGGCAGAAGGTAACGCGCCAGATGAGGTCATCTGTAGAAACAGAGAGGCCAAGGGCTGCGGCTTCAATGGGGGCACGTCCGTTATGGTACAGGGTAGGAGAATATCCGAACAGGGACATATTGCCCACGTCGGAATCTGGGCTGTATCCCTCAGGAATAGTATAGCAAAGACCCGCCACACTGTGGCGGGTCATAGAATCTAAAACAGGAGTCTCTGCTAGTTCCAAAGGCGTACCTTCGGGACACAAAGACGGGTCGTCTGCTGCGCCGTCAGCTATGCAGACTATGAATTTTTGCATTACAGAATCCGGTAGAATACAGGCTCTTCGAGAACAAGCCCTTTTTCTTTCATTCCTTCCACTGCCTTGTGAACAGCTTCTGCGCGTGCTTCGTGTGTAAGGAATACAACAGAAGCAGTGGTTTCAGTACCGTCTTTCTGAATAGCCTGAGCTATAGAAATTTCCTGTTCAGCAAGGGTACCTGCCAGATCACGCAATACGCCCGGTACATCCTGTACCATTACGCGGAAGTAGTACTGTGAAGTAGCGTCTTCCGGAGCAAGGATATCTGCAAGTGGCGGAACCTGTTTCACGTAGCCGGTGTTGTTAGGATTTGCATCACGGGCAATGGTGAGGATGTCACCAATAACTGCACTCGCGGTTGCAAGATCCCCAGCACCCTGACCATGCATGAATATAGGACCACACGCGTTGCCTTCAAGACGGACTGCGTTGTACGCGCCGCCAACACGGGCAATAAGCAGGGTGTGATGCACCAGCATAGGGAACACACCAGCTTCGATTTTGCCATCTACGTTGCGAACTTGACCCAGCAGTTTCACACGGTAGCCGAATTCACGGGCAAATTCGATATCCTGAGGGTGAATATTGGAAACACCCACAACAGGCAGCTTGGTAAACGGATATTCAACACCGAAGGCAAGACGGGTGAGCAGACACAATTTGTGTGCAGCATCAAACCCTTCAATGTCCAGAGTCGGGTCTGCTTCTGCAAAACCAAGTTCCTGAGCCGCTTTAAGGGCGGTGTCGAAATCGAGCTTTTTAGTGGTCATCTCGGACAGGATATAGTTCGCTGTACCGTTAAGAATGCCCACAAGGCTCTGTACCTGATTACCGGCAAGGTTTTGCTTCAAGCTATCCAGAATAGGGATAGCACCGCATACACTTGCTTCGTATGTAAGATGTACGTTGTGTTCTTCTGCAAGTGCAAAGAGGTCATGACCGTCTTCTGCAAGCAGTGCTTTGTTAGCAGTAACAATATGCTTACCTGCTTTAATAGCAGCGGTGATAAGCATTTTTGCAGCGGTAAGGCCGCCGATCAGCTCAACAAGAACATCAACTTCCGGATCGTTAACAAGGATGTCCGGATTGTCCGTAAGAACTGTCCCTTCTGGAAGGTCAGCAGCACGTGGCTTGGATAAGTCGCGTACGAGAACAGATTTTACAACAATCTCTCTACCGGTACGTGCAACAATAGAATCACGGTTTTCTTTAATAACTTTTAGAAGACCACTGCCAACAGTACCGAAACCGGCAATGGCTAAAACGAGGGGTTTATTCCTTGGCACAAATACATCCTTCTTTCTGGAAAAACTTTTTTATTCCACGACACGCCTGATTAATGCGGTGCTCATTTTCAATAAGTGAGAAGCGAACATAATCGTCTCCGAAGTGACCAAAACCAAGCCCCGGTGAAACTGCAACTTTAGCTTCAAGCAGCAGGGTTTTTGCAAATTCTACTGAACCCAATTTCTTGAATGGTTCAGGAATCTCTGCCCATACAAACATGGTAGCCTTTGGTGAAGGAACATCCCATCCTGCACGCCCAAGGCCATCGATTAATGCATCGCGGCGTTTTTGGTATACTTCGACTATTTCATGCACGCAATCATCAGGACCGTTTAATGCAACCGTCGCAGCAATTTGAATTGGTTGGAAGATACCGTAATCAAGATAAGACTTGATTCTGGTAAGTGCGTGAACCAGTTTTTTGTTGCCAGCACAAAAGCCGACTCTCCAACCAGCCATAGAATAGCTTTTTGACATTGAGTAGAATTCTACTCCTACGTCCTTAGCACCTTCTGCCTGAAGGAAGCTTGGAGGAACGTAACCGTCAAAAGTAAGATCTGCGTACGCCATGTCATGAATGACATACACATTATACTTTTTAGCCCAGTCTACGACTTTTTGAAAAAATTCAGGGGTAGCCAGCTCAGTTGTCGGATTGTGCGGATAACTGAGCATAAGCACTTTAGGCTGCGGCCACGTTTGTTGTGTGGCGGTTGTCAAATCCTCAAAAAAATCTCGTCCCTTACCTATTGGAATCCTACGGACATCTGCTCCCGCAATAATAGCGGCGTATGTATGGATAGGATAGGTCGGGTCCGGGGCAAAGACTACATCACCCGGTGAGAGCATAGCAAGAGCGAGATGCGCAAGGCCTTCCTTGGCTCCCATCGTTGCAATAGCTTCAGTATCCGGATCAAGATAGACATCATATTTTCTTTGATACCAGTCACAAATAGCTTTACGCAAGTTCGGAATGCCCTTGGAAGCTGAGTAACGATGGTTAACGCCTTTGTGTGCCGCTTCTGTAAGCTTCTCCACGATGTGATCGGGTGTGGGAAGATCAGGGTTTCCCATGCCCATATCGATGACGTCGATATTCTGATGTCGCAGTTCCATTTTTAAATCGTTAACAACTGCAAATACATAGGGTGGTAATCTGTCGATTCTTGGGAATTCATTCATAGCGCGTATATCCTCTAGGCGTTTTATTTTTTCCTAGAGTACATATTGAGGCTGCGCCTGTAAAGTCAATGAGAGCGGTGCGTTTGGGAGGAATGGGTGAGACTTGTGATTTTATCATCAGAATAATGAGTATAAAATGAATAAAGTCTCAAAAAATTTTTGAATAAAAAAAGAGAAAATAAAAAAGGACCGGTAGCAGCCCCGATGATGCTACCGGTCCAGGGAATTACCGCCAATATTCACATCTAATGAATGAGGGGTAAGGAGGTCGATTTATTCTTGATAGAGCTCTTTTTTGAGCCACTTTTTAATATCGGGTGTAGGTTCAAATAATCCTTTCAAGTCACCGAATTCGGCGAGGAAGGTATTTGCGACACGTGGTGGTAAAGGTACTTCAATAAGATCTATTGCTGCTTCGGAGTTACGACGGACTAGTCGAACAACAGGTTGATCTCCCCAAGTGTCCACTACAAAATATGTTGAGTAATCTGATTTCGAACGTACTGGAGGGTATTCAGCGTGGTAGTCGTTATTCCCCCACTCAAGGTACATTGTTACAGCATGTTCGGGACTCATGTTCCAATCAATTTGTAAATCACTGAATTGTGAAAGGTTGCTCATTTTTCCTCCAATATTATCAAACGCTATGTGATCCTGTCCTGAATAAAGTGGCGGGAAGAACTGCCACACTCCTCCCGCCATATTTTTGCCTGTGTAGGTAAGGAATGCTTTTTCGTTGTGTTGAGTAAATAGTAACTATTACTATCTAAGAGTCAAGCGAAAAAATGGAGTAAAATTGCTCGAATCTCACATTTTTTAATTTTAGTATGTGTTGTTAGTAGGATAGGTTTATATGTAAAATAAAAGATAAGGATTCTGAGCAGGTGGGAAGGCAAAAAATTGGATGTAAGCGCATGCATCAACCAAAGTGTAAAAAGCAGAATTGTGACGAGATGCAGCACATAAGTATAAAATAATGCACTTTTCGATTTTGCTGCGCTAAGTAGGAAATACGAATAATCCGTATAGCTGGGGCGTTTTGTATGAAATGCTTTATGCTGATTGCACCTTACGTAATAGATGTATGGTGAAATACAGATTGAGTTGCAGCATTGCTCATTTTCGCTTGCAGACCCGTTCGCCTCCGTCTCTAAATGACTGCATAGGATGTAATAAAAGTTATTTTGGAACTAACTATAATAGAGAGAAATTTCCGGTACCTAGATATCGGTTCTGGTGTGGTAGTTTTTACATGATGGAGATGCACGGATCAGTACAATCAGCATAGAGCAAACTGAATAGTCAAACAGTTTTAAATGCTTGACCTGATATTGGTTTTATGTGCTTATAGCGTCGCTGGAGAAGTCCTCTTTCTCTATAGATGTTGCTTTGTGGGTCGAAGCGCATCGTTAGGTTGAGGCAATGAGTACGCTCCCACCGTGAGAGGTGGCCATCATGCTGATTGCTGAATCCTTTAGAGTCAAACGGAGGTTGTCATGAGACCAGTGAAATTCGCAAAGCCTGAACAGTACGCAGATCACTTTTTTGATACTGCCGAGATTTTTAGGCGTTAAGTTCACCCAATCTGGTAATATACATACCAATGGGGGAAAGAACATTTCCAAGGGTAAAGTTGCCGCCATTTATCGCCGTTATGGGGATGAATGTCATGTTTGCCCGAGCTGTGAATTTAAGAGTGACTCTATAGGACTTAAGCACTTTCGGATGATCGCAGAGAAGGCTTTGGGCTAGAAATCTTTTCTACGACTATGTGACTTTGTAGCATGTTTGGTGCCCGTCGCTGCCCCCGCAGTGGCGGGCTTTTTATCGCCTTTTTTTCAGCTCTTTCTTTTGAATTTGTTGAAGATGTCGATTTATTGGTACAACCAATTTTGCTTGATCAGCGCAAACAGTGTTAACTAGTCTGCTATCCGGAAATAAAAAATGGTAATGTTATTACTCTGATAATATTGAATAATATTATAAATTAGATACTGCTGAGACAACGAAGATAAAAAAAAGACTGCACTTAATATTCTGATTTATGGACGTAAAAAAACTGGCTGTGTAGGTTGGCGTTACTTGTTGTGGCAACTAATACGGCAAGTCTCTTCCTTTGTGGAAGGAAATCGTGTTGTCTTTGATGTCTTTGTTCTGCTTGCAGTTCAAATGTCATCGGCTCTTAAAAAAGACCGGCATTTTTTTTAAGAGATTGATCTGTTGGTAGTGCTTCAGGTCTTGGGAGAAATTTCTGGCGAATATTTCTCTCGCTTTGCGCAGAGCAATCTGCACACCGATATGGCATCGGTTGAAAAAAATCGGCGATTCACAATGGTATGTGAAACGCCGTTTTTTTTTGCCTTTTTCCAACCCGTGAAGAGTGGTGACAAGACGAAAAAATAGGCGGCAAGCAAAGCCTGCCGCCTACGAATGGTAGTACTAGATCTTTTTAATTTCAGAGTACCAGTTGCCAGCTTTTTCTAAGATGTCATTGATACGGGAAACCATAGCATGAGGATCTTTCAGGTAGCCTTCCAGCAACAGGGAAGATTCGAACAACTGCTCAACAGTTTCTTTAACAAGAGCATCGTCTTTATCTGATTTGTAGATACGCAGCAGGTTGCGGACGATCGGGTGGTCAGAGTTCAGTTCGAATACTTTCTGCGGAATAGATTCGTCCTGATTCATCATACGCATGATCTTTTCCATGGAAGAGGTCGCGCCATCAGGGCTGCTAAGAACCGCAGGGGAACCGGAAAGACGTTCAGACAAGCGTACGTCGGTTACTTTGTCACCAAGCAGTGTTTTGATGTGTGCTAAAAGATCGCTCAGAGTAGCGGTTTCTTCTTCAGAAAGCTCTTCTGTTTTCTCTTTTTTCACTACGTCATCAAAGTCTTTCAGGCTATCCGGGCTAACGGTCTCAACAGATACGAGATCAAATTCGCCGTACTTACCAAGGTTATCCATTACAAATTCATCTACAGGCTCGTAAAGGAAGAGAACTTCAAGACCTTTACGGGTGAAGATTTCAAGATGCGGGTTAAGCTTAGCTGCTTCGCGGCTAGTTGCAGAAATGTAGTAAACAGATTTCTGGCCTTCTTTTGCGCGCTCAATGTACTCATCAAAAGAAGTAAGCTCTTCGACAGCCTCATGTGTTGAGGTGTTGAAGCGAAGAAGTTTTGCATAGCGATCACGGTTAGCATAGTCGCTGTAGCCGAGACGGAAGATCTTACCGTGAACATTCCAGAATTCTTTGTACGCATCAGCATCGTTTTTAGCCATGCGGTCAAGGTGAGAAAGAATCTGTTTTGTTACAGTCTGATTGATTTTACGGATAAGAACGTTTTCCTGCAAAGTTTCGCGGGAAATGTTCAGTGGAAGATCTTCTGTATCTACAACGCCTTTGATGAAAGAAAGGTAGTCCGGAAGCAAATCTTTGCATTCGTGCTGGATAAGAACACGACGCACATACAGGTCAAGACCGTAATCTTCACGGCCCATGCTGTTTAAATCGCGACCGAAAGTTGGGATAAAGGAAAGGCTTGTAAACTGTACAGGTGCATCAACTGCGCTGTGTATGGTTGCAAGCGGCTCTTTATCGTCAAAGGTAAGGTAGTTGTAGAATTCCTTGTACTGCTCTTTAGAGATGGAACTCTTAGGCTCACGCCATAATGCAGGGGTGGTGTTCTGGTGGTCACCATCAAGGTAGATCGGGAAAGGAATAAAGCTGGAGTGCTGCTTCAGAGCCTGTTCTAGACGGAATTTTTCGAGAAATTCTACAGCATCGTCTTTTACGTTGATAGTAATGACGGTACCGCGTTCCGGTGCATCTTCAGCAGGGGTGATATCAAAAGAGCCTAGTCCATCAGATTTCCAAGTGAAACCTTCGGAATCTGGTTTGTAGCTGCGGGTAGTCACAGTCACATCTTCAGAGATCATAAATACAGAATAGAAACCAACACCGAAGCGACCAATAATGTTGCTTGCGGAGTCTTTGCTTTCTGACAATTCAGCAAGAAAACGCTCAGAGCCGGAACGGGCAATGGTGCCGAGGTTGTCCACGAGCTCTTCTTTGTTCATACCAATGCCGGTGTCGGTAATGGTAATGATCTTAGCGTCTTTATCAAGTGTGATAGAGATGGAAGGCTCTAGCTCAGCAGCAGCAATTTCTTCGCCTTTTGCTTCAGCAAAACGAAGCTTGTCGAGAGCATCAGATGCGTTTGAAACAAGCTCACGAAGGAAGATTTCGCGGTTGGTGTAGAGGGAATGTGTGATGATATGAAGAAGTTTTCGAACTTCAGTCTTAAATTCATATGATTGTGACATACGAAGAGGCTCCTATGAGATGTCATAAAAGTTGAAATAAAATACTACGGCAATAATAAATCGGAATTCGCCAAGGTCAAGGCTGAATACGAAAAACAGTGAAAAGTATTGAAAGCCAGCAGCTTTTAGCCGTTATAATTTGAGTTCGACGCAATGGGTATTCCCATATATAATACTGGCTGTTTATACTAAAAATTTTGCTTCATCGATTTTTATATCAATGGTTAGTGAGATAATACCAGCGTAGAAAAAATACGTAACTCACTGTAAGAACAGTTTCTTACGGATCCCCGTAGTTACAGAGTGCATAAAAAAGGAGCGACAATGAGCAAGCAGACAGCTGCAACAGGTGTAACGCCTGTTACTTCTTTAGATATTCGTCAGAGCAAAGGTGACCGTAAACTTACCATGCTGACCGCATACGACTATTCATCTGCAACGCTTGTTGATGAATGCGACATCGATATGACCCTTGTAGGTGATTCTCTCGGAATGGTCATGCTGGGTAGAGACGATACCATCAGCGTAACAATGGACGAAATGGTGCACCACACTAAAGCGGTAGTGCGTGGAACAACGCGATCTCTCGTCATAGCAGATATGCCTTTTATGTCCTACGAAGTCAGCACAGAAGATGCCATGCGCAACGCAGCACGACTATTTCAGGAAGGCGGAGCGCGTGCCGTTAAACTTGAAGGCGGTCATACAGTTGTGCCTCAAGTAAAAGCTCTCGTTAATGCAGGAATCCCTGTAGTCGGGCACATAGGTTTGACGCCTCAGCGAGTGGCGAGCCTTGGTGGGTTTAAAGTACAAGGCAAAACCGCAGAAGCTGCCAACACATTGCTCGAAGAAGCAAAAGCTCTCGAAGCGGCAGGTGTATTCTGCATAGTTCTCGAAGCGATCCCCGCTCCAATAGCCGCACGCATTACTCAAGAGTTATCTATCCCGACAATTGGCATTGGTGCCGGAGCAGAATGTGACGGGCAAGTCCTTGTGTTTCACGATCTTCTTGGCTTGTTTGATCGATTCGTACCAAAATTTGTGAAGCAGTATGCAAATCTGCGTGAAACCGCAGCGTCAGCAATAAGTGATTACAAGCGTGAAGTGGAAGACGGAAGTTTTCCTGCGCCAGAGCACTCCTTTGCCATGCCGCAGCATGAAAAGGACAAGTTCGAAAAGTCATAATAGTTTTTTTTGCCTCTGCTGGTTTTGCGACGAGCCTTTGGCGGCGCTTGTCAGCGGGACGTCTGCGGGATGTCTGCGACGCTTTTTTTGTCTCCGACGGCTGGGGAACACCTTTCTGTAGAAAGGTATTCCCCAGACCCCTTTCCAAAGACTTTTATTTTGCGAAGAACGCTCGTAGATATATTTTTCACGCGGCTTAATTTCACTGACTTGAATAATGAGAAAAGGGCTGTCCTATTTATGTAGGACAGCCCTTTTTTAGTTCTAAAAGGTAGTGGTGCATAAGCCGCGAGGAGTAGTAAACAAAAAGCTTACCTCGCAGTTAAAAGTCTTTGGAGAGTCCAGAGAAGCCTTTCTACAGAGCCTTAGCCGTTCTCGAAGAATGAGAGATTACGGATGCGGACAGTGCAACAAGGTTCTTTGGCCGCCGGAGGCAAGCCCCGCAGGGTAGCCAAAAACATTCGCTGATAAGTGCCGCCGGAGGCTCGTCGAAGACCTGCCGGAGGCAATAAAAGAAAAATGAAAAGGAAAAAATCTAATATTTAGGCTGATACTCAAGGAATTCAGAGAGCGAGCTACCAGTAAAGTCCTTACAGTTGTTGCCGTAGCATTCGGAGGCGGAGAGTACTGTTGCCGTTAATATTGCGTTCGGTCGTACATTTCGAATAAGCAAGAGTCTTGAGGACGTTTCTTCCTGCACGAGAGATTTGTACGAATAGGAGACTAACCAGTCTGTGCTGCCTGTTTCATCCCAATCGAGGACTGCGAGGAGCGAGAGATTTTCCTGACTGAATTCACTTGTAATTATGAGTTCTGTACCGTTGTGCGTGGCCGTTTGCCCTGCTGACGGCATATTGGAATATGTCGTTCCTACTACGGACAGGTCGTGCTGAGCACCGGTCCAGAGGAAATTCAGTGATAGCTTGTTGTATGCTATGTTGCTGAACTGCTGTGGAGATATGCTTGCATCTGTTGCCTGTTGTGAGGTGTAGAATACAACTTCTGTTGGTAATTTTTGTTGCAGCTCTTGCGGTAGTTTCTTGATTGCAGAGTAGTAGCTGGAGGAGACTATGATGGCTGGCTCGTTAAAGAAGCCTGTGCTCTGAAGGAAGTCTGGAGTTCGAAAGCAGCCTGTGGTCATTGTGAGGAGCAATGCAAAGAAAAGAAGAGTGTGTTTTTTTAAATTTTTTTGAGTCATGACGTCTTCGTTTAATCCTCAGATTTGCATTTGAAGCGAATACGTAAGCGTCCGTCTTCAAAGTCGAAAGAGTTAATGATGAATTCGCCGATTTCTGAGGTGTTCTGTACGTGTTCACCGATACATGGACAGCTGTCGTAGTCTCCAACGTGGACGATACGGATAGTTGTAATATCGTCAGACGGGAGTCTGGAAAGATTGTAGCGTTCTTGAGCCTGTGCCAGAGGCATAATTTCTTCGGTCACTTCAAGGTTACGCTGAAGCTGTTCGTTGACAGTGGACTGTAACGCGATGGCTTCGTGTTCATTTATCGGACGTTCGAATTTGTAATCGCATTTAGATTTTTTTGTATTGATGTGAGCAGAGTAGCAGCGATCGCAGCCGAACATACTGACCATGGTTCCGTTAAGAATATGTTCAGCAGTATGCATATGAGGGACGTAGTTTTTTGCCATGATTGCTATTTTCCTGTTGAATAAAAAAATATGTTGTGCCTGAAGAGGCGCGCGATATCAAATTTTGTGTGTAAAAAAAGCCGCACTCGGTGCGGCTTTTTATTTGTAAGCTATAAGCTGTCCTGAGCGTCCATCGTGTTTGCAAGGTCGAGCAGTCTGTCCTGAATAGTCATCATAACTTCTTTAGGATTCGACAAGTCTTTGCTGCGACGGAAAACCCACGATGCAATGTACAGGTTTGTTTCGTCGTCCTGATCCTTGGTCCACTTGTATTTGCGGATCATTTTGGTCAGAGCCACTTTGTATGCCTCACGGTCGCGGATTGCTTTTTCGTAATCAGCGCCTTTGGCTTTCATTTTATTTTCTGCTGCATCTGTCACGGACTGTGTGGCGTCCATATCTGTAGAAACCTGATAGTCGTGCAGTGCAGACTGGAATCGTTGGTTTGCTGCCAGTACATCGCGTTCAGACTGCAGCCATGTAGAAATGTCAGACAAGGAAGAGTTAACCTTTGCACAGCTTTTAATTACGCCGGCAGTGGATCGTAACTGCTTGGCAGTAAGAGCATAGAAGGTCTTGCGTTCTTCCGGTGTCAGAGTTCTCTCTATTCCATTAAAGGAACGTTCTACTGTGCTGATTTCTGTATTAATAGCATCAACTAAACGCTGTTTGTAGAGCGCGTAAAGAGCGTTGATCATGGTTGGACGCAATGCGTAGCGCATAACTGAACGTCTGCCGATGGCAAGATCGTCTCCACTCCATGAGAGGCCGGTCATTTCAATACCGTAATGAACATTAATTACTTTTGCATCGAGCAAAAGTTTTGATTCTTTTTTTGCAGCCGGATGGCTACCTTTCGGATGATACGAATTAACTAGTAAATGTGATAAATCTGTAATGAAACTAGGCAGTATGACTGTATCTTCAGTAACTTTTTTGTGCTCAGGAATTACTGGTTCAACGTTTGTTGTACTGGATGTAGTTGTGGATAAAACTCCAGATAAAGCTTCGGATAACGTTCCAGAAGTGCCTTCTGAAGGCTGGGAGCCAGCGGCGGTGCGTAATGGAATACGTACTTGTGTTGTGACTTCACCGGTAGGAACGACTTGCTCTTCTGTCTCAACAATTTCGGGTTCAAATGTCCAAAGACCTGTAAGAACTATTGCGAGTATGACAAGCGCGACCCAGAGTGCCCGTTTGAGATTAGTAGTATTTTTTTTTGGCGCTTCTTTATCGGACATGATGCCCCCCTTGGGAATCATTATATTGGTTATCCCCGAAAAAACCGTTCACCCTATTATGATGCTACGAGAGTACAATGATCGTATGACAGGTGTCCAAACACCATATCGAGAATGGTATATTTAGCCTTGGTAGCATTAAGGATAGGCGTTGTGAAGTGTTATTCTTTCCATAAAACAAACAGTTGGCTCTGTAACATGCTGAAATAATGACAAAGCGAATTGGAGACTGAGGTCGATGGTGTTGGTCTCGGCGTCAGAGAATTCTAGGATTTCTGCACGTTGGAGGCGAAAAAAATTAATTGTCGATAATTGGCTGTGCGGCATTCTTCGGCTTTGCAGGTATGCGCGCGATAATTATAACAGCACTGATAACGAGGGTGCCGCCAATGTAGGCAGAAGCTGAAAGCTGCTCATTCCACCAGAGTACAGCAATGGCTGCGGCAACAACCGGTTCAATATTAGCCACAATGGCAGCCTGAGTAGCTTCCAGGCGCTTAAGTCCAGCGCAATAGAAGTAATAGGCGAGATACGTGCAAAGAAAGGCGATAGATACTACTACTGCGAGTTTTACCGGTGAATAGGCGGTGAATGTTACCCACGGCAGCAGAGCTATAGCACCGGCCGGTAGGCACCATGCATAGAGTGTCGCAGCCTGATAGTTTTTGAGAAATGTTTTACCGAAGATGTAGTGCAGCGAATAGGTGAAGCCGGAAAGCAGCCCGAAGAATATACCGGTCAGCGGCAGTGAAAAATCACCACTTTGCCCACTGAAGCAGACAAGTCCTGTGCCTGTAAGAGCTACACCGAGCGCAAGAATTTTGGCAGGGGAGAGTTCTTCCTTAAAAAGAATACGAGAAAAAATGGCTACCCAGATTGGAGCAGTGTAAAGAAGAATTGCAGAAACAGCCGCACCTGCATGTTTGATAGCAATCTGGTATGAGCCAAAGAATACAGCAATGCCAAGAACGCCGAATATAATAAATATTGGAATATCTTTACGTTGCACGGTAAGAGAGTTGTGCTTGGCTGAATGTAGAATAAAGAAGACAGCTCCGAGTGATGCACGCCAGAACGCAAGTTCGTGAGGTGTGATGCCATCCTGTAAACCGTATTTTGAAATAGGCCCGAGTAAACCCCACAGGGTGGCAGCTGCTATTATTTGTAAGTATCCAATATATTTATCCATCATTTCTCCTGCAGGCCATATGTAGCACGGAAAAAGCCTTACGATAAGCGGTTTCTGGAGAAAACATCTAAGCGGTTTAATTGATTTATTTAATCTGTTGTGTGAAGAGTATGTAGCTATACGTCGCTCTCGCATTGTGTGTAGCTGTATCTGTATGGTATTTGGAATTGTGTCACCTCTGTTGAATTTTGAACGGGAACATCGAGGTATGAAAAACAGTACGGTGAGTATATGGATAAGCGTTTGTTTGATGCTTATGCCCGTGGCAGCGTTGTCTGCTACAAAATGTTACTGGGATAGCGGGACAATGCAGTTTAGTGGTGATTCCATTCAACAGGCGTTGTGCTTAACTCCGGCAGTCCGCGCTAATGGTGTTGTGGAAAAGTTTGAAGAAGGTTTGCCGTCAACGCTGGACGAGCTTGTGGGGCGGGAATTTGATTTTACCCGCGAAGCTGTTGAGGCGTATGTTGCAGAGCATGGATTGAATGAAGGAGAGTTGGGCGGCGCGTTGAGTCTTAGGGTTTCACGTGCTCATGGCGAGTCAGCTCTCTTTTTTGTATTGCATGATTCTGCCGGTCCAGATTTTGGAACTCGAACCTTTTCTCCAGATATTAATGTTTCTACCCATATTAATGACCTGCATCAGTTTGGCAGGCGTTGGCATGTTCTGATTGGTCGTGGCGGAGCTTCAACAACTCTGATTGATTTCTTTCAGCCGCTGCGCTCTACGTATTTTGAAACTCGTGATGCGGGTGCAAAAGCAAAAGGGCGTTTTTTGCATGTCGGTCTTATTCAGCCAGTTCGAACGAATGTAGACGATGCCAAGACGACTTCCTCCTCGCTAATTCCGGAGCCTGCATACACTAAAGAGCAGTATAGAAAGTTGGCACAAGTGTATGTTGTTGCATCCAGCAGAGCAGGGCGCTGGTTGATTCCGGCGTATGCGGCGCAATTAAACAAATATGGTCAAGCACCTGTTTTTATGGGTGGCCCGAAAGGGTTTGATTTAGCTTTGTGGGCAAAAGCACTGCGGAATGTATATCGTGAGATATATTCAAGCCGCTGAAGCAGTTACTAGCACAGACTATTGTTTAGCATTTAAAGCGCTTTTATGAATCATGTGGTTACACATATGATTCATAAAAGCGCTTTTTTGTGTGATATCAATTAATCTGACTGCAATAGATTGCTTTTACATGTTGTATAAGCAGGATTTAATGTATGTAGAGTTGTTTTCTTGGTTATTCTAAAAGGTGAAAACAGCATATATGTCTTATTTACTATTTTAGTTATGCGATAATAAGAAAAACACACTATCTTTTTTCCTTTTTGCAGTTGAATATAGAAAAACGTTGAAAAAGAAAAAGGGCATTACTGAAAGTGTGACAGAAAAATTTCGTGTTGGAATATTCGTATCAAATAACAAAACACGAGCGAAAGAGTTTTCCTGCAATGTTTCATCAAGCAATGTTCATAAAAATGTAGCACTCAATCTAGTTGTGATTTTTCCGAGGGGGAAAAAGCCTCCGTACTCTCCGTACTTTGGTATCGTAGCGAGACGAATGCCAGCTTATCAGGGGGCTGAAAGCCGGAATTTTATCCGGCGCAGTTGAGGGCAACGTGTGCGGTATGACCACATACATGGGGCGGTTCTGTTTAGGCAGAGCCGCTCTTGCTGTGTGTGGCGTCCTGCTGCAAAGAGGTCATAATGTAATTGCTGTATGTATTGCGACAGGTTACTAGTGTGGTATGAGTCTAACAACTGTAGAAAGAAAATCCTCGTCCACCCTGCGTTTAGTACCATCGGCAGAACAGCAAACAGCTGTCGGTGCACTCGTCGGGTGTGCAATTTGTCTTGGCTTTATTGGAGCATTGATGAATGGCATTACGCTGGTACGTTTTGCAGTGCTATATCTTTGCTTAATATTTATGACCGTTGGAATGATCTTGCGGAGACAGCAGCGGGTTATTGAAATAAGTTTGCCTGATAGTTGTATATACTTTCTGGGCAGACGAAAAACAGATGTGTATGCCATTCCTTTCGGAATGATTACCGCGCTCAGGCTTACACGTCGTAATGCTCAAGGGGAACTTGTCTCGTCAGACTTTGTGCCTGAGGAAGGCAGTCACGGACGTTACCCCATTCATTTGGATGTGGTATTACGTACGTCCGGTTATGAAACTTTGGATAGGTCCGTCATGGGGCCGGACCTTGCCGCAACAGCATTAAAAATTGCGGAAGTGACGGGCTTTGGAATTGAAGATCACGCAGGAGTGGGTTTTTCCCGCACAGCCCGCTCAGAGTATCCACCTGTTTCTGCAGACGTTACGGAAAAGGTTCCACCGTATTCTGCCCTTAAGCCGATTTCTATAGATAGCAAAAAGGGGTTCTCATGGTCGCTTTCTCCCGGGCGCCTGTACATTGCTTTGATGATGTTTGCCACAGCCGGACTGCTGTATGGCGGCGGATATGGTGTGTGGAAAGCTTCTAAGGGTGAAGGAAGCCTGATAGCGGGAGGCATAATACTTTTTGTATGCGGTTTTTTTGCTTATTTGATCCTCTGGCGGCTTATTCGCTCGGTGGCAGGAAAAGGGTTTGTAGTCTGGGATGATGAAACCGTGCGCTTTGGTGCTTCAATTTTTGGAAAAGAATACGCCTCTGTCATGCTCGAATTGCGAGACGTTAAAACAGTCCGCATTGCAGTCCCACGAGCAGGAAAAGGGCGTGTGGAGATTGTTCAGGCTTCAGGCGCTGTTTTTAAAACGCTGGATGTTTCTTCTCCTCTTGCTCCGTTAACTACTGGCGATTTGCATTGGTTAAGTCGCTATATGCGGCAGCAGATGGCAGTGCCTGCGGCGGTGTGATTGTATTCATCCTGCGTGCTTCAATATTCGAAATTGCTTGTAAAAAAGAACGCTCTTAGATAGGTATCTAAGTACGAAGCACCTGTTTTTGCATAGCGTATCTCACTGTTCTTTCAGCGTGAGGTGCGCAGTTTATTTAATCCAACACTGAGAGGTCTCATAATGGCGAATCCTTCAGAACATATTCTGTATAGCGGTGGTGCACGAGGCACGGAAACATACTTCGGTGAACTTGCAGAAAAGTACGGGCTTCAGGAAGTTAACTACAGCTTTGATGGTCACAAGCTTGAGCGTTCCCGAGGCTTACGCGTGCTGACTGCTGATGAACTGGCACTTAAAGACGTGAGTCTTACCTATGTGTCCCGTTTGATGAGTCGTTCTTATTCTGTTGCACCATTGTTCCGCAGAGTTCTTCAGTCCATTTGCTGGCAGGTTTCCAGCGGACATGAAGTGTATGTGGTAGGTGTTATTCAGGATGACAACACTGTCAAAGGTGGCACTGGTTGGGGTGCAGAGTTTGCTAAGATTTGTAATAAGCCTCTGTTCGTGTTCGGACAGGCTAAGAATGCTTGGTTCCGCTGGGAAAAAAATGAATGGCTTGAAGTAGAAACACCAACTATTTCTCATCGTCATTTTACAGCAACCGGTACCCGCTTCCTTGAAGAAAACGGTAAAAAGGCAATCGCTGAACTTTTTGAAAAATCCTTTGGTTAGGATTTAACACAAAATTTTGCGGGAGCTGTTGCTCCCGCTTTTTTTATGGCTGCTGGCGTGCAGCATAAAGGAAAACACTGTGTACGAAGATGACCAGGCCAGAGCAGGGGCAATTGCTGCAATCTGCGCATTTGTTTTTTGGGGAATGGCACCCGTTTATTGGAAGCAGCTAGCACACGTTCCTGCATTTGAAGTGTTGTGTCATAGGATTTTATGGTCATTATTTTTTGTAGGACTTCTGCTTTCCTTGCGTTCCGGATGGGGCACGTTCAAAGCGATTTTTTCTTCGAAAAAAACAATGCTGCTTCTTACATTAAGCGGGCTTATTGTTGGCGGTAACTGGGGATTGTATATATGGGCTGTGAACCATAATATGGTTTTGCAGACAAGCCTTGGGTACTACGTTACTCCTTTAGTAAGCATGATGCTCGGCGTGGCTGTTTTTAAGGACAAAATTCGTCCTATTCAGCTTTGTGCGGTATTTCTTGCTGTGGGTGGGGTAGTTGTTCAGTTGATAATTGTCGGTGAACTGCCGTGGGTTTCTATGGTGCTGGCTTTTTCTTTCGGTCTCTACGGATTGCTTAGAAAGCTTGCGCATGTTGAGTCTATGGCAGGACTGATGTTTGAAACTGTACTACTTATACCTTTTGTCCTCATCTATCTAGGCAGTCTTGAGTTGCAGGGTACAGCCTCGTTTTTGCATGTTGACCGTATGACAGATATGTATCTTATCGGTGCAGGTATCATTACATCTTTGCCACTTATGTGGTTTGCATTTGCAGCGTGCAGGTTGCGTCTGACCACTCTTGGCTTAATTCAATATATTGCTCCAAGTCTTGCATTTATGCAGGGCGTTTTTCTTTTTAATGAACCATTTACGATGGGGCACATGCTTTCATTTATGTTTATCTGGAGCGCTATTGCGTTATATTCCGGTGAAAGCTGGTTACAGCGTTCTCGAAAACTTCTGCATGCAGAAGAAATGTAGTATATCATTTCCGACATAACGTTGATGTATAGAGGCCGCAGACACTATAATTTAGTGCCTGCGGCTTTTTTATAATCAATGATCCGAACTGTTGCTTCTATAGGCTGTCTTCGGCTATAGAGTGAGGTACTCGGCTGCACGTACACTAATGAATATTGGGGAATGACATGATGCTTTACGATAAAATGACAATTAATGGAATGACCGTGCCGAACCGGTTGGTTCGTTCTGCCACGTGGGAAGGACTTGCCTCTGCTGAAGGTTTTGTGACTCCTGCACTTGAAGACGCAATGCTTGAACTTGCTGACGGCGGTGTGGGCATGATTATTACCGGTCATATGTTTGTAGCAGAACAGGGTCGCGCCGGAGAGCGTCAGCTTGCTGTTTATGCAGACGAGTATATTAGCGGTCTGCGTTCTATGGTGAAAAAAGTTCACGAACGTGGAAGTGTTATCGTCGCACAGCTTGCCCATGCTGGTGGTCAGGCTGCTCAGGCAATTACCGGAATGCCTGCATTGGGACCAAGCCCCTTTGCTCGAAAAGATGGTGAATTCTGTCAGGAAATGACAGAAAACGATATTGATAACATGGTGAATGCCTTTCAGCAGGCTGCTTCGCGGGCTGTAGCAGCAGGGTTTGATGGCGTACAGATTCATGCAGCGCACGGCTATGGTTTGAGCCAGTTTCTTTCTCCACACATAAATAAGCGGAAAGATATGTATGGCGGTTCTTTCGAAAACCGCATGCGTCCTCTAGTGCGTGTGTACGAAGCTATCCGGCGCGAAGTGGGAGATAAGTACCCTGTTACGTTAAAAATAAACTGTGAAGATTATGCGGAAGGCGGTCTTGAACTGGAAGACAGTGCGAGTGTTATTCAAGGTCTTGAAATGATTGGTTTGGACGCCGTTGAAATTAGCGGTGGATTGCTTACTAACAGTCCGTCTAAATCGTCTGTGCGTGTAGGTCGTTTTGATACTCCGGCAAAAGAAGCATGGTATCGAGAGGCTGCGCGTGTAGTTAGAGAGCGCACCAAGCTGCCGATAATCCTTGTGGGTGGTATCCGTAGCTTTAGTGTTGTTGAGGGACTGCTTGCCGAAGGGCTGATCGATTTTGTTTCTATGAGCAGACCGCTTTTGAGAGAGCCTGACCTGCTGAAACGTTGGGCAGCAGGTGATTTGAGAAGAGCAGAGTGCATTAGCTGTAATAAATGCTTTGGTGTTCTGTATAATAATGAAGGATATTTTTGTCCGGTTGCACAATCCGAATTAGCCGAATCAGCCGCAGCAGGTACATCCTCATAAATATATTGAGGTACGGTAGAAAATTTCGTACTCCTTGTGTGCTGATTTTTTTGCGATGTAGCGCAATTGTTGACAGATAGTGTATCTTGTCAGGCTTCGCAAAAAACAGTCCTGTTGCAGGATGAGCACTTTGGCAGAATGCTTACAAAACTGTGACCGTTAGTGAACGGGGCTGTCCTACAGCGTGTTAGAAAGGAGAAGTAAATGAAGATTCTTGCAATTGATAAAGTACTGCCGGAAGCAACTCCGGATAAAGTTAAAGACACGTTTATGAAAGAAGTGAACCATACAGTTAAGATGTATCTTGCTGATGTGGTTCGTGAAATGTACTTCCGTCAGGATCGTTCCGGTACCATTTTAGTACTTGAAGCGCCTTCTATGGAAGATGCACGCAGCCTTATTGATAGAATGCCTATGGTGCAGGCAGGGTTGATCGATTTTGAATTAATCCCTCTTGGACCATTTGTACCTCTGGCGTTGCTTCTTGATGAAGAAACACCGACGCAATAAGAGCTTTTACATTGATCATAAAAAAACGCCCCGAAGTAATTCGGGGCGTTTTTTTATGAATTAATTATATCGCTACGTCAGTTAGCTCGACCTTGTTTCGACCATGATCCTTTGCTCAGTAAAAAGCTGTGTCGGCGCGTTCAGTAACAGATAACTAAACAGGAGTCGTTTAGGCAGGAAAAAAGCAGCCAATGCTTACAGTATGGTGGATTGCGTTCGGAAATGTGGCGGGTGGAGTCAGTTCTATATGCTTTCGAATACGTTCTCTAAGCGATTGAACGCTTGTAAGTGAAGAAGACATTCTTCACCACGGATATGAGAAATAAAACTTTTTAGAGAATAAGAGCACCCGCATGGGAGTGGTGACTACGTTTTTTTTCAATAGCAAGCATAGTAATGCTTGCCGCCATAAGTATGACATAGAGCATAAGCCATATTATATATACAGCAGTTCCCAAGCCGGATGCAAAAAAGCTTTTGTAGAGAGGAGCAGACAGCGAAGTAACAATGCGCAAAAAACAGACGATGGAGCCTAGTATGTTAAGGATACCCAAAGCTCGCGCACCACGGTAAGAGCTTTGGCTGGTGAGGGCGTTATGTGCAATGAAAATTGTATATGGTAACACTAACGCGTTAAAGGCACCGATTCGGATAGCGACATTGAATTCAATTACCGAGAACCAGTAAAGAAGCAAAGAGGCGGTAAGCAGGTTTAATAGCCCAAATAAATATATCCGCCAGCCAACAGAAAGATTGAAAAAATTTCTAATACCAATCCAGAGCAAGAGTAAGCCCAAAAGTCCCAATCCATTCCCTCCAATAACCGAGACATAGAACGGGACATACCCCCTCAATATGATGAGTAATTCACCGATGCTGCATGCAGACATTCCTAGGGCGCAGTGCAGGATACCGTGCGTGGAGTACGTACTGTTATGAAGCCGAAACAGTACTGCTGAAGATAGAAAAGTCGTAATGGCTAACACTACGTATAGTTCTCGTATTGCAAACATAAATTTGATTTATTGGGGTTACAGGTAGGTATGATGCGTAGGGTTGTGCTGCATAACGAGGTAGTTGGGCTGATGAATTGAGCGGTTACATTGAGCACGTCAAAAATGAAACATATTTTCCTTTTGCACTAAGTAAAAGCAATTGGAAAAATAGTCGAGTTATAGAGTGTGAAGAATAAGTTTTTGAGAAATTTTATAAGTAATTACTTATTATTATGCATATGAGAAAAGCCAGCATGTATAAACATGCTGGCTTTTTATTCTTTTTTTTGAGTGTGTGAAGGGAGGTACCTTCAACATCTTAGAACGCTACATACCTGCGTCTTCAGGAATTTCTTCAGAAGGGTAGAGATCTGTAGGGTTTTCGAATCGTGTAAACTGACCATTGTACTGGAGCTGTGCAGTACCTACAGAACCGTTACGCTGTTTACCAATAATGATTTCAGCGGAGTGGATGTCTGCTCGGTCTTCTTTTTTGTTGTACACAGCGTCACGGTAGATGAACATAATAACGTCAGCATCCTGTTCAATCGCTCCGGATTCACGGAGGTCAGAAAGCATAGGGCGTTTATCCGCACGTTCTTCAACCTTACGGTTAAGCTGTGAAAGTGCCACCACAGGAATATGCAATTCTTTAGCAAGAGCTTTGAGGTTACGGGAAATATCTGAAATTTCCAGTTCTCGAGAATCTGTCTTACGGCTTGAGCGCATGAGCTGAAGGTAGTCGACAACAACCATTCCAATATTCTTGTCTGCTTTCAAACGACGTGTACGAGCACGAAGGTCAAGCGTAGAAAGGGACGGGCTGTCATCAATGTAAATTGGTGCCTTTCCAAGTACGTCTGCTGCGTAGTGCAAACGTCCCCAGTCGTCATTATCAATCCCGCGGCCTGTTCTCAGTTTGTTCATATCAACGCCGGCAACGGTTGCCAGCATACGAACCATGAGTTGATCCATACCCATTTCCAAGGAATAGAACACAACAGGAGTATCGCTTTCAAGTGCAGCGTTAACGGCAAGGTTAAGCGTAAACGCGGTTTTACCCATGGATGGGCGGGCTGCGATAATAATGAGGTCAGTAGGCTGTAAACCTGCGGTCATTTTGTCGAGGTTATAGAAACCAGTCGTAACACCAGTTACGAGATCTTTACTATCGATACGGATAGAAAGCTGGTCGAACACTCTGTTGATGAGTGTTTTTGAATCAATAAATGTTTGACCGGAGGTTCTTTCAGAAATTGCGAAAATAGACTGTTCGGATTCATCCAGAAGTTTATCTACTTCTGTTCCCTGATCGTAACACTTGCCGATGATATCAGAGCAAGATTCGATAAGGCTGCGTTGCAGGGATTTGTCACGAACAATTTTAGCGTAGTGTTCAGCGTTTGCTGCACTGATGATGGAGTTGACGAGCTCGCCAATGTAAACTGCGCCACCAACTTGTTCGAGTAAGCTTTTGTCACGCAGATACTGACCCACGGTTACGGGGTCGACAGCAACACTCTGTCTGTGTAGCTCCATCATGGCGCCAAAGAGTATTTTGTGGGCAGGGGCATAGAAGTCGTCTTCGGTGACGATATCTACGAGGGTGTTAAGAGCGTCCGCACGTAAGAAAATACCCCCGAGCACAGCCTGTTCGGCTTCGATGCTGTGGGGAGGGACGTTGCGCAGCAATTCATCCGATACATTTTCAAACGCATCGGAAACCGAACCTTCGCCCTGTTGGGCGAAGGTATCGGTATGAAAGCTGTTCTGCGAACTATTCTGCGGATTCCAGGGAGGATTCTGCATCATTTTCTTCTACAGGAGCTTCAACTGGAGCTTCTTCTTCGATGAAACGGCCTTCAGCTTTAACTGTAACCTTAACATCAGCAACAACACCAGCGTGGAGACGTACACGGATAGTGTAATCGCCGAGAACGCGGATTGGAGCATCAAGAAGGATACGGCGACGATCTACTTCGAGATCGAGTACTGCAAGAGCATCAGCGATGTTGCTTGCGGTAACAGAACCGTAAAGCTTGTCGTTTTCACCGACACGAACTTCGATGACAACTTCAGCTGCTTCCAGTTTTTCTGCCAGAGACTGAGCTGCGCCACGTACTTTTTCCATCTGGTCTGTAAGTTTTTTGCGATCGAGCTCAAAAACTTTCATGTTAGATGCAGTCGCAACCATAGCAAGACCCTGAGGTACGAGGTAGTTACGACCGTAGCCAGCTTTAACTTCTACAACATCGCCGAGAACGCCAAGGTTCTCTACGTCAGCGCGGAGAATAAGTTTCATTACAAATCTCCTATAAAGTACTTTTCTTTTTCACGTCACTAGCGTGAGTGGACGTAAACACGAGAAGTGCCATCTGACGGGAGCGTTTGATCTCACGGGTGAGAGCACGCTGGTGGAAAGCACATGTGCCAGTGATACGACGAGCGATGATTTTACCACGTTCGGTGATAAAGTCGCGGAGGATGTCCGCGCGCTTGTAGTTCAACGGAAGATCTTTGTCTGCACAGAAGCGGCAGAATTTACGGCGTGGAGTAAAACGTCTTTTAAAAGCCATCTTATTTTGCCTCCTCAAGCTTAACAGTTACGTACTTGAAGATACCATCTGTAATACGGATGATACGCTCAAGTTCGGCAACAGCGGTGCCAGGAGCTTCAAACTCAAGACGAACGTAGTAGCCGCGCATAAATTTCTGTACTGGATATGCGAGATCACGCATGCCCCAGTGGTCAGCTTCGAGTACGTTGCCTTCAACGCGCTCGATAACACCAGTAAGAGTGCTCAGCAAAGTTTCGCGAGCATCACTTGCTAACTCAGGGGAGAGCAGCAAAAGTGTTTCGAATTTTCTCATTCCAATCTCCTTATGGACTGTTGGCCCGCCCTCTACAATAGGGGAGCAAGGCAGAACGAGGGTTAATAAAGCAGAGGGTGAATTCTGTCAACCCAATTCTGTGAGCGAAAAGATAGCAGATGGCTATAAATTTGTCACCTTATGAGCATGAGAAAATGCATCAAAACAGCAAAAAAATTCTAAGTAGAAAACACCGTGTAGCTCTAGAAACTGACCAAGTATGTATGAAGGCGTGATGAGCCTTGCTGTGCAAGTTTTTTCTGGTTATAGCGCATGCTTTATATGCTTTCCCTGCTTGTTAAGCTGTGGTATAGCTTTGACGCTGTTGTACGTGGTTACCTTGATAGTGGGTAATAGATTGGGTTTTCTATCTGAAATCGCTGGGAAAAATGTATGTTAGTATCGCTTCGCAGAGCAGTTGTTGTCCTTTTTTTGTGTGCCTTTACTATATTGACTGTTACAGTCGGGGAGAGTGCAACGCTAACCGCGACCAATGAAGATCAGGAAGCTGTCGAATGGCAGTTGTCCGCACAGAAGGTATCAACGCTGAATGACGCGGAAGTCGTCGAAGCCGAAGGGGATGTCGTTCTTAAGCAAGGTAATGATTACCTTAAGGCCGACTTTGCTAGATACTATGCCGCTACAAACTGGGTATATTTATCCGGTAATGTTAAGATTTTTATGAATAATGATAATTTGACTGCTGAAACAGCCGAATTTGATTTAGGTAAGAAGGTTGGCTGGATGAAAAACGGCAAGGTCTTCATGCAAGGACCTCACGTTTATTTCACCGGTGAAAAAATTCAGAAAAACCTGGGTGACTCGTACACCTTTAATAATGCAACAATTACAGTCTGTGATGGCGACAAGCAGCATGGTCCTTAGATACATCAGAAGCTACTCTTGAATTAGAAGGGTACGCTGTCATTAAAGGCGCGGATGTTCAGATTCGTGACTATCCCGTCTTTGGTATTCCGTATTTTGTTCTTCCTGTAAAAACCCGTCGTGAATCCGGATTTCTTCGTCCAGACTTCGGCAGCACAAGCCGATTAGGATTCTGGGCAACTCTTCCATATTTCTTAGCTATTGATCAAGAACGCGACTTGACTGTCTATTCGCAGTACATGAGTAAACGTGGTTTTATGCCGGGTGTTGAATATCGCTCGCGTACTTCTAAAGAGAATCAAGTTTGGATGCGTGCTGATTGGCTGAATGATGCCATCACAGTTGATGATGCTGCTGACGCAAGCGACTTCGGGTATGATGGACTGTTGCGTACCAATGAGAACCGATACTGGGTTCGTGGTATGTTTGGCGGTGAATTTGCTGATCCACGATGGAAATTCAAAGCAGATCTAGATATTGTTTCTGATCAGGATATGCTTAGAGAGTTTAACTCAACAACCGCTGGGTTTGATGACTCACAAAGTGCATTGGAAGAGCGTTTTGGTCGTTCGTTGAACGATATTAGTGACCCAATTCGTACAAGTAGATTGTTGTTTACTCGTGACTGGAACCGTTTTGGTGCTGCGTTGCTTGGTGAATATAACCAGAACTCCGCATTGGGGCATGGGAATGATAAGCATTCTACTGATACCACTCTTCAGCGTTTACCAGAATTTGATACATATCTTTTCAAGAACAGAGTGCCTGGCTTAGAAGCGGTGCCGCTTACATTAACTGCAGATTTTCAGTCCGTACAGTTTGCCCGCGAAGAGGGTACTGACGGTAACCGTATTGATGTTATGCCGATGATTGGTCTGCCAATTGTTACTTCCTACGGTACAATTACTCCTGAAGTCGGAATGCAACAGCTTTGGTATAACACTGGAGAGCGTGATCCTCTACCAAGTGCCAACGGTGATGATAGTAGGACTAACCGTACTCTTATGAAATATGGCGTCACTGGTTACACAGAGCTTGCTCGAGTTTATAGCTATGATCGAACTTTGGCTATTACTCAGGAAAATGCAGGCAAATCAGAAATTATTGGCCTTAAGCACGCTATTCAGCCTCGCTTTGAGTACCGACATGTTTCTGGTAGCAACTTGAGTGATACCCCTATGTATGATTTCGTAGATAGACTTGGTAATGAAGAAGAACTTATCGTTTCGCTCGTAAACCTTATCACGAGAAAACAAGCCGCTATTGTATCCGGAAACGAAGAGAAGGGTCTTGATCCTTCTGTCTCAACTTCTTTTGATGAACTGTTATGGTTCCGCCTGCTTCAATCTTATGACTTTGAAGAAGCAAAGCGTGATGAAGAAGTCCTTATTTATGATTCAAAATATGAACGCCGCCCTTGGAATGACTTAGAAGCTGAACTTCGCTTTTACCCTTGGCGTTATGTTACATTTTCTTCCCGAACATTCTATTCATACTACGATAACCAGTTGAATCGTCATGATCATACACTGACTTTGACTGCGCCTGACTATGGCGAAGTTTCAACCGGCGTTGATTTTAGAAATAATCTTGAGACAAACAAAGATTTTGCCGGAACAGATTTAGAAGATCTTAATGTTTGGAAAAATACTTTGGCTGTAAGCTATTTTAATCCTTTCAATTTTGTAGCGTACTATGAATATGATTTTGAAAATAATGAGACATATGAGCAAAGTTATTCTTTGATTTATAATCATCAATGCTTTAGGTTGATCTTCAAGGCAAAATTCACGCCGTTTGATGACAGCTACAAAATGTACCTTGAATTACCGGGACTCACTTTCTAAGATTTGAACTTAGCAGAGCGTCCTTCAAATGAAGGACGCTTTTTTTGTGTCTGAAGGCATACAACAAATTAGCCAGATTAGTATTTGGTGGTTGTCTACTGTTAATCATAAGGGTATCACAACGAACTTTTGCATACTGAAACTTGCGTTGAGTAGAGATTTTGTTCCCCAATGAGGGTTGGGAAACTTTTTAATATCCTGCCGCAATAACAAGAGGATCGTATGCAAAAAGTACTGTGCTATACATTGGCAATTTGTTGTATGATGTGTTTCACAATAAATGAAGCGAGGGCGAATATGCGCGATAGAACTCCAGAAAGCGCGCTCAAGGCCTTGCAAGAGGGGAATAAGCGATTCGTTTCAAACGAATCGGCACACCCGCGCTCGAGCTATGAGCATACAATTATGGCTAAGGAGCTTGATCAGAACTTCCACGCGATTGCGACTGTGGTAGCTTGTTCTGATTCCCGTGTGCCTGTCGAACGTATATTCGATGTCGGTATAATGGACACTTTTGTTGTCCGTGCTGCCGGTAACGTTATCGGTATCGATCAAACAGGATCAGTAGAATACGGTGTCGGGGTTGTAGAAACTCCACTACTCGTCATTCTCGGGCATACGAAATGTGGTGCTGTACAGGCGACTATTGATAAGTTGGCTGGCGATAAAGCCGAGCTTACTCCGAGCATCCATGCGATTCTCGCAAGAATTAAACCTGCTGTTGTTAATGTTCTTAATAGAGAAACTGAACTGAAAGGACAGAGCGTCCTTGATGCTTCTGTTGAGCAGAATATTTGGCAGGGATTGCATGACTTATTCATGCAGAGTCAGCTTATTCGCGATAAGTATACTAATGGTGATGTGAAGATTGCTGGTGGTGTGTATGACTTGCATACTGGCGATGTTCGCTGGCTTGATGAAAAGAATATATCGGACGTTTTCGCCGGTGTTCTGTTTGAACTAAAGAATAATGTGAAGTAGCTAAGATCACCGCTTGTTTTAACGAGTGGTTATGCCGTTTAGTTGCCATGAAAAAAATGAAAAGCCCACTGGTTACAGTGGGCTTTTCTTGTTTGTTATAAAATAAATTACAAAAAAGTTAAAAGCGTACGAGGAAGGTTTTTGGGTAAAAAGTGTAGAATAGTCAGAGGGTTGTATTTCGGGTAATGGTTTGCAGGTTAATAAGTACTCATTATCGGTGTCAAATGTGCTTTTGCAGGTGTTGACTATTTTGAAAAGATAGGGCTAAACAGGATTTACAGCAGAAATGACATTTTTGAATAAAATTCATGTTTTGTTTTATTCCTGCGCTAATTTTTTAGACAAATTTGTTGCCTTTAGTTGTTTGCCCTTTCTATGTGGTGGAATCTGAATACGACGTGGCTGATTAGTTCTCAGCAATAACGGACGGTAGAAGCAAACATCTACAGGCTGCACGAATAATAGTTAGTACAAGTTCAGCAGACTTGTATTAATGCCAAATCATGCCCATGCAAGGGGCTGAAAGCTAACTCTTCTCGCAACGTTGAGTGAGCCAATGGGGGAGACCGGTGAACCATCACCGGTCTCATTCGTGTTTTATGGACTTTCATGAAAGCTTTTAGAAGTTCATTTCTGAGTACTTTTCAAGTTTGTCATTCCTGTCATATTCCTCGCAGTCTTTTATCAGACGTCGCAATCTCTCTTGGTCATATCCAATTCACGTGCAAAAGCGCCAACGGGCGGATGATCCCGATGGCGCCTTTGCGTGCTCTATATGTCTTAGGTAACCTAAGAAGTGTATCTTTTATTAGTCGCAGCCTTTGCAGCCACGACAGGACTTTCTGTCAGCATAGGCAACAGCAAGCCCGCCGGTAGAGGTTTCACGGTAGAGACTCGGGAGGTCATGACCGGTTTTGGTCATAACAGCCACTACTTCATCAAACGGAATATGATGGGAGCCGTCTGAGAAAAGGGTCATCTCCGCGAGAGAAAGTGCACGGGTTGCCGCACAGGCATTACGTTCAATGCAGGGAATCTGTACTAGCCCGTCAACTGGGTCGCAGGTGAGTCCTAAGTGATGCTCAAGACCCATTTCTGCGGCATATTCAATTTGCTTGATGGTGCCACCTAAAAGCTGGGTGGCAGCCGCAGCAGCCATGGAACATGCAGAACCGACTTCACCCTGACAGCCGACTTCGGCGCCGGAAATAGAACCGTTGTGCTTGATGACATTACCGAAGAGTCCGGCAGTGGCAAGAGCGCGCAGTATATCTTTTTCCGTGGAGTCATGATGTTCTTTAAGATACCGCAAAACGGCAGGGACGATACCGCATGATCCGCACGTCGGTGCTGTAACAATGGTTCCGCCACCAGCATTTTCTTCTGAAACTGCTAAGGCATACGCTGTCACAAGCCCTGTCTGCTGTAATACGCTTCCGGCAAGTTTACTTTTCTTGAGGTAGTTCCATGCTTGACGGCGTAAACCGATGGAACCCGGAAGTACTCCCTGATTGGAGAGTCCATTCTCAATAGAGGTGGACATAACTTCCCAAATCTCTTTGAGGAAGTCCCAAATTTCCTTTCCTTCACAGTTCTCGACGTATTCCCAGTAGGTAAGGCCAGCATCAGAGCAATGCTCCATGATGGAAGCCATATCCGTGAGATCGTAGACTGCCGGAGTGGTTTCTCCTTCAGAGCCCGGTTCGCATAACGCGCCACCCCCTACTGAGTAAACGGTGTAGTCGGCGGTTATGTTCCCATCAGCATCCAAAGCCTCAAAAATCATTCCGTTCGGATGGTCAGGAAGTTTGTCCTCTGGACGCCATACTATCTCGGTACGTTCTTCACCGAGAACTTGTAGGATGGCCCAGTCTGTAAGGTGGCCTTTGCCTGTGGCACCCATGCTTTCAAACAAATGTACTCTGTAACTTGCAGCCTGTGGATGAGCGGCTAAAAAGCGTTCTGCAGCAAACTTTGGTCCCATTGTGTGTGAAGAGGAAGGACCAAGGCCGATACGATATAATTCTTTGATGCTCTGCATAAGGACTACTCCTTAACCCATGGCCAGTTTAACAAGCCAGAGTGATACTTCTGGAATGTAAGTGGTAATAATCAGTGTAGGCAGCCATGCAAATAGAATCAGAATAATGGTCGGTTTAAGCATTGTGTTTACACGGGCACCGGATATTCGACCGGAAAGGTAAAGCAATGGTGCCGTTGGTGGTGTAACGTTCCCCATACCGAGGTTAACACCCATGATGGCAGCAAAGTGAACTGGGTCAACACCAAGTTGAGTTACGAGTGGCAACAGCAGTGGAGTACCGAGCAGAATACCGGAAACGTCGTCCATGAGCATACCCATGATGAGCATGAACACGTTGATCATCATAAGGATGACATATTTGTTTTCGGATACAGAAGTAAGGACAGACATTACCTGAGAAGGTAGATCTTCCATAATGTACAGGCGGGAAAGGATCATAACCGCAAAGGTCATAGCCATAATAACGCCTGTGGTTGTTGCTGATTCAATAAGAGTCTTCATGAGGTCGCGTGCTTTAAGCCCGCGGTATACAAACATAGCAACAGGGATAGCATACAGTACAGCAACCGCAGCAGCTTCTGTAGGAGTCATGATACCGCCGTAGATACCACCGAGGATGATGACAGGCATCATGAGTGCTGGAGAAGCCTTAACACTCTTTTTTACAAAGAGTTTACTTGTGGTTGCAAGGTCACCGTGATCTGCAACTTGAATATTTTTGTTGTTACGCAGCATGTACAAGTTAACAAGGCTGAGCAGAGTAGTAAGGATAAGACCCGGAACAAATGCTGCGAGGAAGCAGGCCAGAACGGACTGGTTACCCATCCACGCGTATAAAATCATAAGCATGGAAGGTGGAATAAGGATACCAAGTACGCCGGAGCTTGCGAGGAGCGCCGCAGCATGTCCGGTAGGGTAGCCTGCACGCTTGAGCTTAGGCATCATGATGGAGCCGATACAGGATACGGTTGCGGAAGAAGAACCGGATACTGCACCAAAGATAGCACAAGTGATAACGCATACTACGCCAAGCCCACCGCGAATACGACCGGCAATAACATCGACAACATCAATAAGCTTGTCCCCGATGCCCCCCTTGTCCATAACACCACCTGCCATAATAAAGAGCGGGATGGTTAGTAGAACAACAGAGTTCATTTTTGCAAAGCCGTATGGCAGCAGGAAGCTAGGATCGTAGCCACCCTGAAAAATTAAGTATGCAGCAGAGCTAAAGAACGCAAACGGAATTGGCACGCCGATGAACAGTGTAAATACCAAAATAGCGATTGCTATTGCGATAGGAATAGACATTTAAAAATCCCCCGAGCAGCCGAATCTGTCGCCTTTAATAAATGCGATAAGATCCTGTACGAAATATGTGACATGGTACAGAGACATGAGAACAAAACCCAGACCAACTGCAGCTTGTGGAATAAGCATTGGCAGGCGGAATACAGGGGATCTTGGGTTCATTACCAGTGCCCAGGATACAAATTGTAGTGCCCAGACGGTAAAGAGTATGCACACAGCACAGGTGATGGCATCTTTTAGGAGAAGAACTGCACCTCTAAGGTGCGGGTTTCGGATATAGCAGGAGAGCAGGTCTGCTGAAATTTGGCTTTTTTCGCGACTCCCCTGTGCGGCACCCATAAAGTAGAGCCAGAAGGCCAGCATAGAGATAAGTTCTTCAGAACCGTAAAAGTCAGAGCCGAAAATATAGCGAATCATAATGGTGTAACAGATCATGCAAACAATAATGATGCTGGTGCTTGCCATTACAAATTTTTGGAAAAGGCCAAGTCCTTTCCACGGAATGCTTAGAGCATTTAGAAGAGTTTTATTCATCTTGTGTGTCCCTTGAACTACTCAGAAAAATTCGGCGGTGCGGTATACCGCACCGCCGTGTAAGGTTAGAGCTTAGTTAGTAGTGCTGTCTTACTAGTAAGAAGCTTTAATACCGTTGAGGAGTTCAGGAGTGAGGTTCTTTTCAAGACGCGGCCATGCTTTTGCACGAACGTAGTCTGCCATCTGCTCAAGCTCCTGGGTGGTGAACATAATAACTTCGATGCCTGCTTCAGAAAGCTTTTTACGGTACATTTCGTCTTCGCTTTCAGCCATAAGGAATGAATTCTGTGATTCATCACCAAATGCAGTTGCAACGATTTTCTGATCTTCTGGGCTCATGCCTTCGAAGAGTTTTTTGTTCATTACGTACTGAGTAGACTCAAAGTTAACGTTGTACTGGTAGTACTCCTTAATTACATCGCGGAAGCCGAGGTAGTTAAGGTTTGGAGGGCCACCGAGCCAGCCGTCAACAACGCCGGTCTGCAATGCAGAGTAGGTGTCGGTGTAAGGCAGGGAAGAAGTACGGAAGCCGAGTTCTTCTGCGCCGAATTTAAATACGTCGAGACCAGGTACACGGATCATGAAGCCTTTTTCTACGCCAGGTTTGCTAGCATTTTCAAGCGGCTTAACAGTACCTACGCCGATGAAACCTTCACCGTAGTAACCAAGGAATTTTACGCCGAGAGCGTCATGCATTTTTGCCATTTCTTTCGGGAGAAACGCATCCTTATCGTATACCTTACGAGCCTGTTCATAGTCTCGAGCAATATAAGGAAGGAAGCCTACACCGAGACGAGCGTCAAACTGGTCAGGTACGGTGATGTGGGCGATGTCAATGGAGCCACGGATAATTTCTTCATAAAGCTGGCTTGCATCACCAAGCTGGTTAGCTGGGTAAATTTTAACTTCGATGCGGCCATCAGTTTCTTTTTCGATACGAGCTTTAATGCGCTCAGCTGATTTCTGAGCCATGTGTTCTGTTGGATGCTGGGTAGCAAACTTAAGAACAACTTTTTCGGTTTTCTTACCTGTAGGTGCTGCCTGATCATCGCCGCCGGTACATGCGGTAAGACCAAGTGCAGCTGCAAAACAAAGCATAAGTGCAGCAATACGTTTCATTACAGTAACTCCTGAAAAATTTTGATAAGACTCTGAGCTCTCTCAGAGCACTCCTCTCAAGTGAGTGTGTCTCCTCACGGACTCTTTCTTTGCTTGGAGTGTGCCATGTTTACAAATCCTCATGTTTCTAGCCAGTTGGTTTAAATGTGAGGTATTACCTTTGGAAAAGTAACATGAAATATAGAATTAAATGTTCACAAAAGCGGGACAGTCTGTCCTTTGTGTTCACAAAAACGGAACACTGAGTTCGATCTTAGGAGATTTAGAATTTGTTATATGTGATAATTTGCTGTCTATGGTCTGTAATGAGGCTGTATGTAGGGTGATGCAGTGTGTTGTTAGTGGGTTGAAAGTAGGTATTTCTGCTTTCAAAATGGTGGGAGAGTAAGTTTTTGAGAGAATTCTGTTTGATTAAACAAACAAAATGTTCCGTAAAAGTGAACAGTTAGCTGTTTCTCGCTCACTCTTTGGTAGGGACAGGTCGTAATGTAGGACTATTTGGAGATATCGTGTTCTTTCATCAGAACATAAAGGCGGGTGCGTGACAGGCCGGAAAGTTTACACGCTTCTTTAATGGAACCATTGGCCTGACGGATAAGATTTTCAAGGTATACCTTTTCAATCTGTGCGATGCAGGTAGTACGAAAAGCTTTGAATGCAGGGAACTCATCACTGAAGAGGGATGAAATAACATCTGCAGGCACTGGTTCCAGCATGCTGGAATCGTTCTTCTCTTGGAAAGGTGTTTTTTGTTCCGCAGGGCGTAGCATTTTACCGGCAGCACGTGCACGGATGTCTACAGGAAGATGCTCAGGATAGAGCGTTGGTTCGCCTTTTGCACGCATAATAGTACGTTCAAGTGTCTGCACTAGTTCACGAACATTGCCCGGCCACTCGTAATGCATAAGTATGGCGATGAGCTCATTTGAGAGCGTTTTGGTGGAAGTGCTGTATTTAGCGCATAGCCGCGCCGTGTGGAATTCTGCAAGTGCCGGAACATCTTCAAGACGATTCCGTAGAGGCGGGATTTCCATGGAACAGGATTTTAGTCTGTAATACAGGTCTGTTCTGAATGTGCCATCTTCGCACATTTTTTCAAGATTACGGTTTGTTGCTGCAACAAGGCGGAAATTACTTGTTTTTTCAGAAGTAGACCCGATCGGACGGTAGCGTTTTTCTTGCAACACGCGCAGGAAAGCAGACTGAGTAGGAAGAGGCAGCTCGCCAACTTCATCTAAGAAGAGAGTTCCCCCGTCTGCTTGTTCGATAACACCCTTCTGGGATGTGGTAGCTCCTGTAAATGACCCTTTGATGTGTCCGAAGAGTTCGCCTTCCACAAGATTTTCAGGAATAGATGCACAGTCGAGAACCACAAAGGGGCCTTCTACGCGATTGCTATTTTCGTGAACAGTGCGAGCAACAACTTCCTTACCGGTGCCAGTTTCACCAGTGATAAGGACGCTGGCGTCACCAGTGGCAGCTACGGAAAGGTTTTCCAGAACAGAATGTAGGGCGGGGCTGTCACCAATGAGCGATTTTCGTTTGATAATGCGTTCAGACCATTCTTTGTTACGCTCGCGGAATCTAAGCGCGCGTTCCATAGAAAAAGTAATCTGCTTTAAGCTGCTTCCCTTTTCTATATAGTCCCAAGCTCCGTTTTGAATCGCAAGTTCTGCGCCGTCAGGGTCGCCTGCACCAGTGATAATGATTACGTCCGGCTGTCCTTTAGAGGAACGAATACGCGGTAGGGCGTCCAGCCCGCTACCGTCTGGCAGACGTACATCAAGAAACACAAGGTCGAATGACTCGCTTTGCAGTACCATAAGACCGTCAGTAAGATTACTGGCGGTGGATGGTGCATATCCGCTGTCTTCAGCCAGTTGTGATATTATGTCGGAAATGTTGGGGTCATCATCAATGATCAATATACGAAACATCACGGCTCCAGCGTTTCTCAAACTCTGTGCGATGCGAAAACATATAGAAGTACTGTAGACTCTACATTAGCTTTTATATGGAATATGCAATCTGTAAGGCAAGCTTTAGTAAACGACAGTACTGTATTAATCAAGCTATCTGAATATAATACGTCATACGATGCAAATGTACAAAAATGAAAAATAGAACGGTAACGCAGACTGTTATAGAAGTAGTATAGATAGTTAGTATGCAATACCAGTAACCTTTTTACAAAATATATTGTTATGATTAGTAAACTCTTCTCTTCTTTGCGAAAAGCAAATCCGGTGTATTTGGTGCTCATGTTAGTGTTGGCACTATGTGCGACGTTTCCGGTGTATTTGTATTTATATGAAAATACACGTCTTACTGATCCGTTGTCCGACACAGAACGAAACTGGTTGGCAGAACTCGACCGTCCTATCGTACTCGCGGTGACACCGGATACGCGCCCGCTGGAGTTTGTAAATGCCAGGGGCGAGTATCAGGGGATGGTTGCAGATTACATGCACCGAGTTGCTGAAGATCTAAACATAGAGTTTGAAGTGGTAGAGACTGCGAATATGCAGGAACTGCTGAAGCTTGCGAAAGAACGAAAAGTCGATGTGATTGCGGCGTTTGCGGGTAATCCTGCCAATACTGACTTTATGCTGTTTACGAACCCATATCTTGAACTGTCCACAGCTATTCTTGCGAACAGAAGCGAGAAAGATCCACTTACGCTTTCCCTCATAAGTGAAAAGAAAATGGATTTGGCACTTCCTAAAGGGTATGATGTTCTTTCTTATGTGGAAAAATTTTATCCTAATATCCATGTTCAAACCACATACAACTATCTTGCCGCATTATTGCACGTTTCGTTTAATGAAATTGATGCAACCATCATCTCCCTTCCTCAGGCGAGTTACTTTATTGAAGATAAAGGAATCACAAACCTGCGTGTGGCGGGATATACCGACTATCGCTTGTATTATCGAATGGGTGTGCGTTCCGATCTGCCTATTCTTGCGGACATACTTCAGAAGGCTTTGGATAGCATCACGCCAGTTGAACGACAGCGTATTTTAAAACGCTGGGTTCACCTACAGCAGGATTATCTCTCCGCGTTCATGTCCAGTCGTTTTCTCTGGTACATTATCGTCAGTGTCGCATCTTTTACCATTCTTGCCTTTGTGGGAATTATCCTCTGGAACAGAACATTGCGCCTGCGCGTGAATGAACGAACGAAAGAGCTGAAACGGGAATTGCAAGATAGAACTCGTTTTCTGGCGGCATTGGATCAGGCAGAAGACGGCATTTTTATTTTGGATACAGAAGGCATCTTAGAATATGTGAATGCGTCCTTACTGCACCTTACTGAGTATACAGAAGAAGAAATGCTTGGACGGCATATCTCTTTGTTACGAGGGAAAAAACACCCGCAGGAATTTTTTGAAGATTTGTGGACTGTCTTGCGTAGCGGTGCTGTATGGCGTGGTGAAACTGTCTATGTAAAGAAAACCGGTGAGGAAATTGCTGCGGAAGTTACAGCGACCCCTGTTTTTGATGAAGCAGGAAAGCTAATAAACATTATTGAGCTTATTCGTGATGTCACAGAAAAGCGGAAGATGGAAGAACATCTGAAGCAGAGTCAGAAGCTTGAGGAATTGGGCACTTTGGCTGGCGGTATTGCGCACGACTTTAACAATATTATTGCAGCAATCTCCGGTTATGCAGAGCTTGCGTTACCTTCAACAGATGAGGGAAGCCGTGCGCACATAAATCTTGAGCGGATTCAGCAGGTGGCTGAAAGGGCGCGGGCAATGGTGCATCAGATTCTTGTCTTTTCCCGTCGTCGAAAAGCGGAGCGTGTACTTGTAAATGTCTCTGCAATGGCAGAAGAGGTCTTACAGCTTCTTCGTTCCTCATTACCTTCTACCATTGAAATAAAGAGTACACTTTCCGATGACTGCACGGTCATGGCAGATGCCAGTCAGTTACATCAGGTTGTAATGAACCTTGGAACAAATGCCGGATATGCCATGCGTAGAAACGGTGGCGCTCTCAATATTACAACATCCAATATGCAGCTATTCTCCGAAAAAGCTCGCCTGATGGGATTACCAACTGGGCAGTATGTTTCTCTGACTGTGGAAGACACAGGCGAGGGGATTTCAACGCAGAATGTACGGCGTATTTTTGATCCGTTCTTTACCACCAAGCCTAAGGGTGAGGGTACAGGAATGGGGCTTTCTATGGTACACGGTATTATCACCAGTATGCGTGGTCATATTGCAGTGGAGAGTACTGAAGGCAAAGGAACAAGCTTTGTCATCCTTCTTCCGTACAGCAAAGGGGAGCAGGCAGAAAAAGGAACAACAGCTGCACTTATTACTGACGGTGACGGAAGCATAATGCTTGTTGATGATGAGGTTGATCTTGTTAATGTCTATTCCGAGGCACTGAACGATTTAGGATACGATGTCCGTTCGTTTAGCGATCCATCCGCAGCCCTCGAAGCATTTCAGACAGACCCGTATGCATATGACCTTCTTATTACTGATCAGACAATGCCAAACCTCACAGGTGATAAATTGGCAGCTGCAATCCATGCACTGCGACCTGAAGTGCCAATTGTTTTATGTTCCGGCTATTCTGATGCCATTGATTCCATCACCGAAGGAAAGAGTGGAATTTGGAAGGTACTATTAAAACCTTTTGAGTTAAGAGAATTAGCTAGAACGGTGCAGATCTTACTACGAAGATAGTATGAAATCGAGCCGCGCAATCAAAAAAACATCGCTGGCGATAGTTGGCTGTGGTATTGTGAGAGCTGATTTAGAAGATAGCGAGATGACAGGAGTAGCAATGCACACCCTTGTTTTTGATGTATACGGAACCCTTGTCGATACAACGGATATCATTACGCTGCTTGAAGTAAAATTGGGCGAGCGTGCTGCTTTTTTTGCCAAACAATGGCGGAATAAACAGCTGGAGTATTCGTATCGAATGGGATTGATGCGATGGTATAAGCCTTTTTCGCAGTGTATGCGGTATGCTTTTGAGTATACGTGTGAAGAATTCTGCGTTTCGTTTACAGCCGAAGAAAAGGAAGCTTTATTCCTTCGTAACCTGTCGCTTCCGGCATTTGATGATGTGTCGACCGCTATGCCTAAGTTTGCTCTGACCGATGCAGATTGTTTTGCTTTTAGTAATGGTACAGCAGCGGATGTGAATGCCGTGCTGACGTATGCCGATATTCACCCTTATTTGCAGGATGTAATAAGCGTAGACCCGATCAAAATGTTCAAGCCATCGCGTATTGCGTATATGTATCTGGTCGAAAGTATTGCACGCTATAAGGCCGGTCTTGAGAATCCAGACGTAGTTAAAAAGCAAGGAAATGAGGCGGCAGACTCTCCTTCGCAAATATCAGATTTGAATGCTCCAGAACGTGGTTGTTTGCATTATGTAGAATCCGGTATGGACGACGAGGACGAATCAGATACCCATTCTCAGGGGAGCTCTTTGTCATTACCAGACTTGAATACGGTCTGGCTCATTTCTTCTAACCCGTTTGATGTTATCGGCGCAAAAGTTGCCGGATTACAGTCAGTGTGGATTCGTCGTTCAGCCTCAAGTGTTTTTGACCCATGGGGCGTTGAGCCGACCATTACTGTTGCTAATCTGACAGAGCTTTATGACGTGTTGCGATACCGGAATGTTATTATCCCAATGTAGTGAAACACACAGTGAAGAAGGGACATAGACATGGTTGAAAGATTATCAGAGAAACTTGACGCTCGAAGAGAAGAGTTCACAAAGATGGCTCCTCCTTCAGCTCAGGAAGTGATGAAAAAGTCTGCACAACACCTCAAGGATTCAGGTCTTCTTGATGGTGCTAAGCATGTTGGAGATCGGGCTCCTGATTTTGTATTAAAAAATATTCAGGGTGACTCTGTGGACTTTGCAACACTGCGCAAAGACAGACGCGTGGTGATCTGCTTCTATAGAGGCGGTTGGTGACCATACTGCAACCTTCAGTTGAAGGCATTGCGTGATGTTCAAAAAGATATCGAAGCCCGCGGCGCAACCTTGATAGCCATCTCACCTGAGTTGCCTGACAACTCGCTTTCCGATGAAGACAAGCTTGCGATCCCGTTTGAAGTATTGACTGACCCAGATAACGGCATTGCCCGTCAGTTCGGGATTGTTTTTTCTTTAGATGATGCGTTACGCGATACATACAAGAGCTTTAATCTTGATCTTGAAAAAGCGAACGGCAACGACAAATGGGAACTGCCGATTCCGGCTGTCTATATTATAGATACGGACGGAAGCATTTTGTACACATTCTTAGATACGGATTACACCGTCCGACTCGAACCATCTGAAATTTTGTCTCTGCTTGATACTCTCTAGCAGAGCCGTTGTCTGAAAAGTCTCTCGATAGGCCAACAGCTATAACGAGCTTTAGTCATAAGGCACAACTTTGATTGAACCGTTCCTTAGGCTGGATTTGGTAGTGACATGCCTTTTTGTCACTTAATCGGGAACGCAGAGATGGATATCCTGTCCATCAAGACAATAATACGAAAGTTTTTGTAATAAAAAACATCCCCGCTTGTGCTGATGTATAAGCGGGGATGCTTTGAGTTATCTTTTTTTACCGAACGAAATGTCAAGCTTACGCATCCTATGGCGCAGGGTGGAGGCGTTGATTCCCAAAATCTGGGCGGCTCCTTCAGTTCCTTCAATCTTACCCTTACAATGACGCAGTGCTTTTTCAATGTACATGCGCGTCACCTCATCCAACGTAGGAAATGTTCCCTGTGTCTCTAGAGTCACGGACGTTGCGGCGGGAAGTGCTGTGGGCGCGATGTTGTACGTGGTTTGAGGAAAGGACCCTATGGTGGTTTCTGGTGAGGTCAACGTTGAGAAGGTTAGGGGAGCGCCTTGTCCTAAAATTATCTGGCGCTCAACAACGTTATGCATCTCACGCACGTTCCCCGGCCAACGGTAATTGGTCAAATTTTCTATTCCTTCGGGAGTGACAGCTGGTTGCTGTACCCCAAGCTTTGCAGAACAGCTGTTCAGGAAGTGGGCAAGCAGTAATGGAATATCCACTTGGCGTTCACGTAACGGCGGAATAACAACTGGAAATGTGCTGAGTCGGAACCATAAATCTTCGCGGAATTTTCCTTCGTTCACCAGCTTTTTTAAATCTCTGTGTGTGGCTGCAACGATTCGGGCATCAATGGGTATTTCAGTGTCACCGCCAACGCGTTCAATGGTTTTTTCTTGCAAAACCCGAAGGAGTCGAACCTGAGCATCCGGCGGTAGTTCGCCGATTTCATCAAGAAGTAATGTGCCACCGTTGGCTCGCTCAAAGCGACCTTTGCGCTGCTGTGCCGCACCAGTGAATGCACCTTTTTCATGTCCGAAAAGGACGCTGTCTACGAGAGAATCCGGAATAGCTCCACAGTTGACCGTGATGAACGGTTTGTCGCGTCGGGGAGACATGCGATGCAGGGCGTTTGCCAGTACTTCTTTACCAACACCGGTTTCTCCTAACAGCATAACCGGCACATCTGTGTTTGCGACTTGAGAGATCATATTCATGGTCGTTTTCAAGCCTGTGCGTGCGCCGATAATGGTCTCACCAGCTTTTTTGGCGAGCTCTCGTTGCAGGAATTTGTTGTCGTCCTGAAGTTGGTCCTTAACGGCTTTTAATTCATCGAATTTAAGCGCGTTGACCATGGCAATGGCGAGTGGGTCGCCAAGGGAAGATAGGGCTTCTATTTCTTTTTCAGAAAAAGCATACGGCTTGGAGCGTAGGAAAGTAGCTACACCAAGGAGTTCTCCATCAATACGTAGATAACAAATGACACCGGAAAAATGTTTATGCCCTATACGCTTGCTGACTTGTTGTGTGATCTCTTCGTCGGAAGAGTTTGCAGTATATCCAGAAAGAATAGTCTCATCTGCAGCCTCAACCATGATTCGATCATGGACTTCTTTACTGATAACAAGGTCTGCAATAGGGCGTGTTTTGCCTTCATGTAATGAAATAATGTTATGCAGGATACGATTTTCATCATCGTAGATGTCAAAACCGATCGTGTTTACAGGTAAATTTTCTTGAAGGTATTGGTAGAGGTTGGAAATTGCATTTTGCAGATCAAGCGTTGAACAAATGATATTCGTCACACTTCTAAAAAAGTCTGGTGGTGGCATAGGAGCCCCTTTTTATCTATCGTATGTGATAGTTTTCTTCTGTTCTGTTAAATATAACAGGCGTACTGTCAAATACAACAGTTATAGATGATATAAAATAACTTTAAGAAGTAACTTGCTGTTTTTTCAAAGTTATTTTCTTGGCACGCAGCTTGCTAAATAAATATGCTGCCGAACCAAATAAATCTGCACATTATCACCAAACTTGTTTCACCGTAATGACTGCTTAATGTTGGTTTTTTATCTAATGCCTCTACGAAGCAATATTTTAAAAAGCTAATGGTCATTGAGGCAGAAACAACCAGTAAAAAGACCTTCGGCAGTGTTTAATTATTACGAACCAAGATGTTATGGAATGACCAATCTATATCATTCGTTGGTTTAGCCTTATAAATTCATGACTTCAGAGTAATTCTTTCGAGGAGCATTATTCTGCATTTGCTGGGGAGCATTTCATGGAAAAGTTTAGAATTAGAAGTTTAATTTTTGTCCTTGTTGGACTCGCATTGTTGGTTCTTCAGGCTGTAATGCCGAAGAAATGACAAAAGAAGCAGTCGTTATAAAACCAGTAAAAGCTGTAGTTGTAAGCGGGGGAGCTGAGTTTGTAGAACGAGCCTTCCCGGGAACCGTAGTTGCCGGTGAGAAAGCTGAAATAGGCTTTCGCGTTGCAGGTCAGCTCAGTGAAATTATAGTAAAAGCCGGTGAGCGCGTGAAACGTGGACAGGTGATCGCTACATTAGATACCAGCGATTTTCAGACTCAGTTGAGAGGGTTGGACTCACAGTTGCTCGGTGCCCGTGCATCGTTGCAGGAGGCTGTTCTCAACTTTAAACGTAACTCTGTGTTGCTGAAGGACGATATTGTTTCCAAGGCAACATATGACAGCGCCAGTAGTGTTTTTGAAAATGCACGTGCACAAGTGAAAAACCTTGAGCAGCAGCGGGAACAGGCTCGTCTTAATTTAGAATATACAGTGCTGCGTGCGCCGTTTGATGGTGTGGTTGCACAGACATATGTAAAGAACTTTGAAAACGTGCAGGCGCAGCAACGTATTGCGCGCTTGGACGATGTTAAAAGCCTTGACGTAGAAGTTGAGGTTCCCGAATTGGTTATCGCTATTATTCGGGCAAATTCTTCAATGCTCAAAAAGCCTTCTGTTCGTTTTGCAGCAATGCCTAACAAACTGTTCCAAGGTGAACTTAAAGAATTTGAAACTACTGCTAACGAACAGACACGTACCTACACAGTGACAGTTTCCTTGCCACAGCCCGATGGTGTGAGCATCTATTCCGGCATGACCGCAGAAGTTATCGGGTACTTGCCGGGTAATACAAACAGCAAAATTGAAGGTGTCCGCGTACCGGTTAATGCCGTTGCTGTAGATAAAGACAATACGCCGTTTGTATGGGTTGTTCAGAAGGATAGCACCGTAAAACGTGTTTCTATTGAACTTGGAGACATGTTGCAGGAGCAGTATATTCTGAAGTCGGGTCTTGATTTCGGTATGCAGGTTGTGACCGCAGGTGTGCACTACCTTAAAGAAGGACAACCTGTGCGAGTGCTGCAGGGCGAGATTGGAGAATAGCTGTCATGAGTCTTGGAGAATGGGCGATTAGTAAGCGCGTAACTACGCTTACTATCACTGCAATACTGATTGTTGGGGGGCTTTTCGCATACCAGTCCATGGGGCGATTAGAAGATCCGGAATTTACTATCAAACAGGCTCTGGTAATTACCACATACCCGGGCGCTACAGCAGAAGAAGTCACTGAAGAAGTCACAGATAGACTGGAAAGTTCTATTCAGCAGCTTGGACAGCTCGATAAAGTTACATCTGTATCTATTCCGGGAAAATCCATTATTACTGTCGAAATTAAAGACAGTTATGACAAAGAAACCCTGCCTCAGGTGTGGGATGAATTACGAAGAAAAGTTGGCGATGCTCAAGGTAACTTACCTCCGGGCGCCAATTCCTCAGTGGTCGTCGATGACTTCGGCGATGTGTACGGGATTTTATATTCCATAACAGCAGACGGGTATTCATATAAAGAATTGCAGGACTACGTAACCTTTTTACGTAAGGAACTGCTCCTTATTCAGGATGTTGCAAAAGTAACTGTTTGGGGTGAACAGCAAGAGGCTGTGTTTATCGAGATGCCGCGCGCAAAATTGCGTCAACTCGGTGTGTCAGCTCAGTCCATTCTCGATGCTCTTAAACAGCGGAACCTTGTTTCCGATGCCGGTAACGTTCATGTCGGTTCTGAATACATTCGCATATCTCCATCCGGCGGAATAACCTCTGTCGAGGCACTGGGTGATATTTATGTAACGGACGAAGGTTCTGGAAAATTAGTATATCTGCAGGATCTTGCGACCATTACGCGTGGATATATCGAGCCTTCTACAAATATTATGCGACAGGGTAGCACTCGTTCGCTTGCTGTCGGAATCTCTCTGGCTTCAGGCGGTAACATTGTAGATCTTGGTGATCGCGTTACCAAATGCATTACCGCATTAGACAATTCTACGCCTGTCGGGTTTGAAATTAAGCCTGTGTACTTTCAGCCGGACTACGTAACCAAAGCGGTTGATGGTTTTGCGGTCAGTCTGCTTGAAGCTGTAGGTATCGTAGTAATTATTTTGATGGTCTTTATGGGCTTGCGAAGTGGCTTGCTCATTGGTGCCGTACTGTTAATCACCGTTTGTGGTTCATTCATTTTTATGAAGATGATGGACATCCAGTTACAAAGAATTTCACTCGGGGCGTTGATTATTGCGCTGGGGATGCTGGTAGATAACGCCATTGTTGTCACGGAAGGCATGCTCATACGTATTCAGCAAGGTGAAGATAAGATAGCGGCAGCGCGTAGTGTTGTTGCGCAGAACATGTGGCCGCTTCTTGGTGCAACTGTCGTAGCGGTTTTGGCTTTTGCTGCAATTGGTCTGTCTTCTGACTCTACCGGCGAATATTGTGGTTCTTTGTTCTGGGTATTACTCATTTCATTGATGCTAAGTTGGGTAACAGCTCTGACCATTACGCCGCTCTTTTGTGAGATGTTTCTTCATAAGAGTAAAAACGGAGCGGGCGTTGATCCGTATGGCGGATTCTTATTCAGGGTGTACCGTAAATGCCTGAGAGCGTGTTTGAACCATCGCTGGCTAACTGTTGGTACGTTGCTCGTAATGCTGTTCGCCTCTGGCTATGCCATGAAGTATGTTGATCAGATGTTCTTCCCAGCATCAACGCAGCCACAGTTCTTTATTGATGTGTGGAAACCGGAAGGGTCTGATATAAGCTCTGTTAGCAATGATTTGAAAGTGCTTGAGAAAAAACTGGCGCAGGATGAGCGTGTAACGTTCACCACTACATTTGTAGGTGCTGGCGCTCCTCGTTTCATGCTGGTTTACAACCCAGAGCAAAACTATCCGAACTATGGTCAGATTATTGTGACAATCGAAGATTATCACAATATTCCGAAAATGATCGACGAATACAGAGCATATACGAGTGAGACATTCCCTGAAGCGTTCTTTAAGTTTAAAAAAGTACGCCTTGGTCCGGGGCGAGATGACCCTATTGAGGTGCGTTTTTCCGGCCCAGATCCAGAGGTGCTTCGTGCTCTTTCTCGTGAAGCTCAGAATATATTTAGCGAAAACAGTAACTCTCGTGGGATTCGCGATAACTGGCGTCAGAAAGCAAAAGTTGTTGTTCCAGTGCTTAATGAGCAGGCTGTACGTCGTGCAGGGCTAGATCGTCCTGATATTGCGCAAGCGCTTAAGGGTGCCTACGTTGGTGTGCCAGTCGGAATATATCGCGATGGCGACACATTGCTTCCGATTGTTGTACGTCCACCGGAAAACGAGCGTTCTGATGTAGGGTCTGTGAATTCTATTCAGGTTTTCAGTAAAGTTTCAAACAGCATGGTTCCTTTGGGACAGCTTGTTTCAGAATATAAAACTGAATTTAAAAATAATGCATTACATAGACGTAACAGAAAACTCACTATTACCGTTTCGTGTGAAGCCAAGATTGGACTTCCGACGGTCTTGTTTGAAGAAATGCGTCCACAGATTGAATCAATCAAGCTTCCGGCCGGCTACGCTATGGAGTGGGGCGGTGAGTATGAGGATTCAACCGATGCACAGGCTGGTTTATTTGCAACCATCCCTACAACCATCGTACTGATGATTATAATCACTATTGCGCTCTTTAACTCCTTAAGAGAGCCGTTAATCATTTGGCTCACAGTTCCGCTGGCAATTATCGGTGTCGCCTGGGGACTGTTGGGTGCAGGCCAGCCATTCGGCTTTATGGCTCTGCTTGGTTTCCTGAGCCTCATGGGGATGCTCATTAAAAACGCAATTGTGTTACTGGATGAAATCAACCTGCAAATTCGTGAAGGTAAAGAGCCGTTTGCAGCTGTACTAGACGCCTCTGTAAGTCGTGTTCGTCCTGTAATGATGGCAGCCAGTACGACAGTACTTGGTATGCTTCCGTTGCTTGCCGATGCATTCTTTGTATCAATGGCAGTAACTATTATGGCAGGTCTTACCTTTGCAACAGTGTTGACACTGATTGTAGTGCCGACGCTTTACGTAATTCTGTTCAAGATCCGTGAACAGGTAGCATAATGTATGAAGGGCGTACCCCTTGGGGTACGCCCTGATAACGGTTTCCTAATCTTGGAGCCACAAAATTTTTTTCCCACCATGCACCTTGCAGTACTAGGGATAGTAACGCTCCCCCTTAGTTGTTACGTTCTCCTCGAGCCCTATTCTGCAAAAAAAGCCCATGTGAATAATCACATGGGCTTTTCGTATGTTATCGAACGTGGACAACGGGGAAGCGCGGTTTAAGCGTAATGCCTGCCCGTTCCCTGATGGCGTCTGCGTGTTGTTGTGCATCTTTCAGCAGCGTTTCTTCATCAAAGGTAAGAATTTCTTTGTCCTTCATTAACCATTTACCGTCACACATGGTGTGGGTAACATTTGTTGAATGCATGGAGTAGACAAGGCTGGATACAGGGTCGTGTACAGGCACAGATCCGGGCATAAGTGATGGCTTGATAATCGCAAGATCTGCTTTTTTGCCTACGCTTAGTGAACCGATCTGATCTTCCCAAAGCAGTGCTTTTGCACCGTTGACTGTTGCCATTTCCAGAATGGTTTCTGCGGGAACAGTCGTTGGATCGAGGGTACGACCCTTATGGATAAGTGCAGTAAGGTACAGTTCGTCCATCATGTCCATGCGGTTGTTGCACGGTGCGCCATCTGTTGCAATGGTTACGCAGATCCCTTGTTTAAGCATTTCCGGCACTGGAGCAAATCCCAGTACGCGCATAGCTGCACCCGGATTGTGGGAAACTTTTACATTGTGCTTGGCGAAGAGGGCAATTTCATTTTCTGTAAGCCATACTGTGTGCACTGCAAGAAAGTTAGGGCCGAGTGCGCCGAGTTTGGCGAGATGCTCAACCGTTGTTGCTCCGCGTGTTTCACGGACAAATTCTACTTCTTCCTTAATCTCTGCCACGTGCATGTGGACGCCGACATTCAACTCATCTGCAAGTTTTTTGGTGCGTACTATAAGTTCATCTGAGTTGTTGAAGATCGTGCGTAACCCGAACCAGCAGCGGATACGGTCATTTTCGGCACCGTTCCAGCGTTTGATGAGGTCGAGCTGGATATCAAGAGTTTCGTCTGTTGTTTCCTGTCTGTCTTCAGGGATACCTTCACCACAGTCCATGGTGGAGCGGGCAAGGATGCCGCGGATGCCGGCTTTGGTGACGGCACGTCCCATTGCATCAACGTGCTGTCCTCCCGGTTCTGCAAAACAGGTGACACCGGAGCGGATAAGCTCTGCACAACAGGCAAGAGCGGAAATTTCTACGTCTTCTTCGGTCATAGCCAGCTCATACGGCCAAGTGCGTTCATGCAGCCATGTGAGAAGGTCAACGTCGTCACCGAGCCCGCGACCTAGCTGCTGACACAGATGCACGTGTGTGTTGATTAGGCCGGGAATAACGATGGAGTCTGTGCAGTTAATGACTTCTGCATCAGGGGCAAGATCGTGCGGAGCAATTGCGCCGATAGCGGTAATGCGGTCATCAGTAATGAGAATGTCGCCGTTGACGAACATTTCTCGATTTTCGTTCATGGAAAGAATGAGCGCATTGCTCAAAAGTACTTGCGACATGTGTCCTCCGCGAAGGGATCGTTCATAAAAAATATGCTGTTTGGAACAAACCTTTGCAGGGAACAGCATCGAAAAGTCACGAGGGCAATATGCCCGAGAGTGCATACTGTCAATTCAACATATAGTGAGACATTGTACGAGACATATTGGGGTAGAATAAAACAAACCAAGCCTGCTCCAACGCAAGAATAATGCGGATCAGCGCGTTTTGGAGTGGACGTTAGGGAGTGAATATACTACACATATCAATCGGCAACCAAGCTGCGGGAAACAGCCGTTGCCGCCGGTGTCGGACCTATATGCTGTACATATCTTAATTGTATGATTGCAGTGTACTAGGAGGGAATCCGATGTGGCTTTTATTTGGTTAACCATTGAAGAATGACTTGAAGCAGAAAGGCTGTTTGTGAAGCTTGATTTTATTCAAGTTTTACATATATGTTAAAAGCGTTGAAGGGAATGCCTTTAGCGTAATGCTTAAGTGTCATTTTTTTTGTAAGGAGTTAGTAGGTATGGGACGAGTACTTAAAGATCGTTATAAGCGTGAGTTCGTTGAGGTTATATGTCCAATATGCCGTAAAACTCAAATTATCGCTGTTCCCGAAGAGCCAATGCCGAAATGCGACAAGTGCAAGCGGGAGATGGTCATTAAGGAAGTTTTGACCGAAGGGAAATACTAACTCTTAGTGGTTATATCTTTTTTATTTATTATGGGAGAATAGGGATGAAATTTGTAAAAGTACTTATGGTGCTCGCATTAACTTTAATGCTTGCTGCACCAGCTTCTGCGGCTGATATTGAAATTGCTAAGAAATCCACAATCAACAAAATTCTTAAAAGTGGCGAACTTCGCGTTGGTTTTGACGCAAGTTATGCTCCTTTTGAAATCACTGATAAAAGTGGCCGTTACATCGGTTTTGATATCGATCTTGGCAAAGAGCTCGCAAAATCTATGGGCGTGAAATTTGTGCCGGTTAACACCGACTTTGACGGCATTATCCCTTCACTGCTCTCTAATAAATTTGATGTTATCATCTCCGGTATGACTCTTACCCAGCAGCGTAACCTGCAGATCGGTTTCTCCGATGCATATTTCCTCATGGGGCAGGGCGTTATGGTTTCCAACAAACTTCAGGGTAAAATTGCTCGTTACAAAGAGCTGAACGATCCTAAGTACGTTGTTGTTTCCCGTCTTGGTACTACCGGTGAAGAAGCTGTTAGAAAATACCTGCCAAAAGCAACCTACAAATCTTTTGAGAAAGAAGTAGACTGCGGCATGGAAGTTATTTCCGGCCGTGCTGATGCTTTTGTTTTCGACATTCCTGCTCTCGAAAACATCGCTTCTGTTCAGGGTAAAGGCAAAGTGTTCGTACTTAACGATCCTTTCACCTTTGAGCCTATGGCAATTGGTTACAAACAGGGCGACCCTGATTTTGCTAACTTCCTTAACAACTTCATCTTCCAGTTTAAAAACGACGGTCGTTACCAGCGTCTTTACGACAAATGGTTCCGTTCTGAAGCTTGGAAATCCCAGTTGAAGAAATAGTTTTTTTTGTCTACTAAGGGATCGGCTTTGGCCGATCCCTTTTATTCCGCTGTCACGCTCACCTGTACTACAGGGACAGTGTATATACTTGAAGGCAAAGCTTCCTTCTGATTTCATGGCCCGCTGTGGTATACACAGCGTGATATGAAGCCGGAAGGTTTACTGTTTTATGGAACTTGTTTGTAACGTGTTGAGATAAGGATACGCAGATGATGAATTATACAGGACTTGATCGTCCTAAAAAGCCGAGCTATTTCCTGTTTTGGAAAGCCATGTTTGTGGCAATTTGCCTGTTTGGTCTCGGCTTTATTTATGCTGCTGCAGATTTTGTAGATTACAACTGGCGCTGGGAACAGGTGCCTCAGTATTTCTGGCTTGATAAAGATCTTGAAGTTCGATCTGAAGCTGAAGGCGAAGTCGTTAAGATTGATAAAACAGCTGCAGGTTATACACTTGTTGTTCAAGATGGCAATTATGACGAAGTCGTTCAGTTGCCACCTCATGCCAATATTTTCATGGTTGAAGGTGATTACGTATACATGGGTGATACTCTTGCTGAGTATCGCGTAAGTCAGCCGGGTATTTTGCTCGAGGCTACCTTCGTAACACTGAAAGTCTCCATGCTTGCTATTATCCTTGGCATTGTCGTGGGGATTCTTTCCGGCCTGATGCGAATTTCGGAAAACCCTTGTTTGCGTTGGCTTTCCATCACGTATGTTGAATTTATTCGTGGCTCACCATTACTTGTTCAGATCTTCCTCTGGTATTTTGTCGTTGGATCTCTTGTCAATGCCATGCTTGATAAGATCGGCCTGAACGCAATCCCTGCATTATGGTACGGTGTATTTGCATTGGCTATTTTTACCGGTGCGTATGTGGCAGAAATCGTTCGTGCGGGTGTACAGTCAGTCCATCGCGGTCAGAGCGAAGCTGCGCGAGCACTGGGTTTGAGTGGGCCACAGGCTATGCGCAAGGTTATTCTTCCTCAGGCATTTCGTCGTATTCTTCCTCCGCTTGCGGGACAATTTATCAGCCTTGTCAAAGATTCTTCACTGCTCGGCGTAATTGCTGTGCGAGAACTCACCAAGGCGACCCGAGAAGTTATTAGTTCGTCCCTTATGTCATACGAGCTGTGGATTTCCTGTGCTATTATGTACCTTGTTCTTACTTTTGCCCTTTCTGTGGCGATTCAGTACCTTGAAAGGAGAGCGGTTCGATGATCAGCGCGATGAATGTTAATAAGTATTTCTACATTCCAGAAGAACTGCATGCTCTTAAAGATGTTTCTCTGGATGTTGCAGCGGGCGAAGTGCTTGTTGTTATCGGCCCTTCCGGTTCCGGTAAGTCAACCTTCCTGCGTTGTCTGAACCGTTTGGAATTTGCTAACAGTGGCTCCATTACCATTGAAGGCACCGAAGTTCTTGATCCTGACTGCGACATTGACCAAATTCGTGCAGAAGTTGGTATGGTGTTCCAGTCCTTCAACCTTTTTCCTCATATGAGCGTGCTTGATAACATCACTATGGCGCAGATGACTGTGCGCAAGCGCTCTAAGAAAGATGCAGAGAAAAAGAGTATGGAGTTGCTTGAAAAAGTTGGTCTTGCACATAAATATAATGTGTATCCGGATCAGCTTTCCGGTGGTCAGCAGCAGCGTATTGCTATTGCTCGTGCATTAGCAATGGACCCTAAGGTGCTGCTGTTTGACGAACCTACCTCCGCCCTTGATCCGGAGATGGTCGGTGAGGTTCTTGATGTTATGAAGAATCTTGCAAAAGAAGGCATGACTATGGTTGTTGTTACTCACGAAATGGGCTTTGCCCGTGAAGTAGCTGACCGTGTTGTGTTTATGGATGCCGGCATGCTTGTTGAGCAGGGTACACCGGAGCATTTCTTTACGAAGCCGGAACATGAACGCACCAAATTATTCCTGAGTCAGATTTTATAACATATCTGCAAGTTGGATGATTTTTGATAAAGAAAAAGAACGAACTCAATTTGAGTCCGTTCTTTTTTTTTGCAATTTGTATGTGCTCAAGCCGTAATGCTAAGCTAATAGTTTCCGCACTAGTTTTGTATGTAATTGTGAGCGTGTTAGATTTTTACTGGTTGAAATAAAATATTCGTTAAGTTTATTAGGTTGCTACGAAAACTGTTCTTTCATTTTTTTTTTACTATTTTAGTAGGAAAGTAACAAAAACGTGTATTGTTTTTGTTGTAAATTTTCACTAGGATAGCAAACTGGATTAAGGTTGATATAGTTGTTCTGGGTTGCAAACGGTGAACGCTGTTATTGTCAGTTAAAAACAGTACAATAATAAACTGTTGAGCCTCAGTGCTTGATGGCAGTATGTTTTGTCGCAAGTGTTACTGACCTAACGTAATGTAATACTGCACAGCCTTATGCGATCATTAAAAAATGTAGAAGAAAACTGACCTGCAATATATTGCAGCCGAAAATACATGAATATATATTCTATTACAGCATTACAGGTGTTAGCTCAGGGTGATATTGTTTTCATCGGTAGAACTGGTGAAGACGCTGATCTCGCAGCGAGCATTAATACTCCTTTGCCTCCTGCATTCTTTCCTGTGGGCACTACATTTGTCGCCGCAGACAGTGCTGAAAAGCCTTGCTGCATAGTCGTTCAGAATGGATATTTTCCTTCGCATAGCGGCATGCACTCTGTTGAAGGCATGTGGGTTAAGATGCTTTCCGGTTTTGATGAAGGAACTTCCTGTTCAGTTGCTCCCACAAAAGAGGCGTTGAGTCTTGCGTGGATTACGCTTTCTGATAAGGGTGCGCGTAAGCAGCGTGAGGATGCAAGTGGTCCTTTAATTGAAACAATTGTTCGGGAAAAGTACGAGCTTGCATATGTTCGCGGGTACATGATTCCGGATGAAGAATTACAGTTGCGTCAGCTCCTTGTTGATTTGGCGCTACACCAAAAATTCGATCTGATTTTAACAACAGGCGGCACCGGGGTTTCTCCTCGTGATGTTACACCTGAAGCAACTGTTAAAGTTATTGATCGCCGCCTTCGCGGTGTTGAACAGGCAATGATGGCAACGAGTTTGAAGAAAACTCCGCATGCTGTTGTTTCACGCGCGATTGCAGGTACTTTAGGTACTTCTTTGATTGTGAATATGCCGGGAAGTACAAAGGCTGTTGCAGAAAATTTAGAGGTAGTTCTTCCTGCGTTTGGCCACACCATTGCCAAACTTCAGGGCGACCCAGCTGATTGCGGGAACTAGGTAGGAGAAGCTGTGGTATTTCAGCATGAGTGTCAGGGGCCGGGGCTAGCTTTTACAGAAGGTAGTAATTTTAAAGTTCGGTTGTTCGATCTTGTCAGCGCATTAGCTCGTTCATTGGATATGGTTTCGCAAACTCTTGCGGGGCATCATACCAATGTCGGTTTTTATGCGTCGCGCATAGCTGACTGCTATGGGTTGAGCAGCTTTGAGAAACGCAATGTTGTTCTTGCGGCTATGCTGCACGACATCGGCGCTGTTTCACTATATCCCGCTGTAGATTCTCTCTTATTTGAAGATGATACAATTAAACATTCTATAGCTGGCTCGGTGATAATAAGCTCATCGAAAAAGTTACAGGATGTTTCTAAGCTTGTGGAGTATCATCATACCCCATGGGAAGAATTGCGGGGTATGAACAAACACTATGAAATCAGTAATATTATTAACTTAGCTGATTTTATTGATGTTCATACTCGTCGAGACCGTCCGGTGAGACACCAGATTCCAGTTCTAATTGAGTTGTGCCGTAAGCATTCCGGCACAATGTTTAATCCTGACTATATTGAAGCGCTTCGCGAAGCTGAATCGAAGCGTAATTACTTCCATCGGTTACACTCCGAGCGCACAGAAAAATCCTTAAATCTTTCGACACAGTTCGACTCTGATATCCTTGATGCCGAAGGCGTCTTGGACTTTACTGGTTTGTTCGCTAAAGTTATTGATTTTCGTAGCCGTTTTACCGCTACGCATTCACAAGGTGTGGCTGTAACATCCAGTGTACTCGGACGTTGGCTTGGATTTAATGAAGTCGAGCAGGCTTTGTTCCAGATCGCTGGACGGTTGCACGACATCGGAAAACTTGCAGTTCCAGCAGCACTTCTGGAGAAGAACGGTCGGTTAACAACGGAAGAATTTGCTATTATTCAGCGTCACGCAACGTACACAGAACATATTCTCTCCGGTATCCCGGGGCTGGAAGTGATTCGTGACTGGGCTTGTCAGCATCATGAGCGATTAGATGGAACCGGCTACCCAAGAGGGATAGCAGGTAAAGATATTTCTTTGGGATCTCGTATTCTTCAGGTTGCAGACGTATTTACTGCGATCACAGAAGATCGTCCGTACCGTGGCGGTATGGACTTTAAGCAGACAACAAAAGTTTTACGCCAGCTTGGTGATTCAAATAAACTTGATCCTATTGTTGTTGAAGTGCTCATTGAGCGATATGATGAGATCAATGAACTGCGCTGTAAAGGGCAGACTCAAGCCCTCGAGCATTTTTCTAACTATTCAAAAGTATTGTACAACAAGTACGGTATTGTCGCTAAGGATGTTTCATGAGTTCGGCTTCAACACCCCTTGAGAAGTTTGGCGCTGTGTGCCGAATGATCAAGATAGAGCACTCAGTTTTTGCGCTTCCATTTGCGTACCTCGGACAGTTTATTGCGTCTGGCGGATTTCCTTCGTTAAAGCCGTTTTTGTTGCTCACTGTGGCAATGGTGGCTGTGCGTTCAGTTGCAATGGCATTCAACAGAGTAATCGATTTACCGTTTGATGCAAAAAACCCGCGCACCCAGCAGCGTCCTCTTGTGACGGGTGAGATTTCACCAACGCAGACTTGGGTGTTCATCGCGATTATGGCTGCAATTTTCGTGATTGCCTGCTTCTTTATAAATGACCTTAGTTTTAAACTTTCGCCAATCGCGCTGTTTGTGGCGGCCTTCTACAGCCTGCTCAAACGCTTTACATGGCTTTGTCATTTCTGGCTTGGAGCTGTTCTTGCGCTTTCACCATTAGCAGGTTGGATCAGTGTTGACCCACAGTTTACAGTACCTGCTGTGTTGTTTGCGTGGGGGATTTTGTTCTGGGTTGCAGGGTTCGATATTATCTATTCCTGTCAGGATACAGAGTATGACCGTTCTGTAGGATTGAATTCAGTTCCTGCACATTTCGGTCTTGAATCAGCTCTTGTTATCTCATCATTCTGTCATGTGGTAACATCAATGATGTTCCTGATGGGCGGCTGGGCAGCAGGGCTTGGATGGCCTTATTTTGCTGTGTGGGCTGTTGTTTCCGGTATCCTTTACTGGGAACACTCCATTATCAGTGCCGACGATATGAGCCGTGTGAATATGGCATTTTTCACAATGAACGGATTTATTTCTGTGATGCTTTTTGTAGGCGCGCTTGCAGGCATTTACATGTAATATATTTTCTCTATAGAAATGAAAAAGGGAGAAGCTGATAATCAGCTTCTCCCTTTTTTTATTCTTGTAGTGCCTGCACGTTTCTGGCTGTAATCAGGACAGGTTGCGTACTATGTGGGAGAAGTATTCCCCCTAAGTTAATGACCCATGGAAAGAAAACGTCATGGGAAAGTTTAGCACCTCGTTGTTTCTTTAATGCTGTAACTATGTCCGGATTAAGCAGATTATAAGTATCGGAGTACCATACAAAAAATGGAACTTCTCGTTGCTCAATGATGTCGGGGTTACCATGGCCGAAACGGCCTTCTTCACCGAGAGATTCACCGTGGTCTGAACTGTAAATAACGATTGCGTTTTTATTGCGGACAAGGTCGATAATCGATCCGATGAAAGCGTCAGTGGCAAGGATACTGTTGTCATATGCATTGTTAACTATATCTATCTGCATATCCTCACCATATGAGTCCGGAACAAATTTTCTAAATTCTTTTGTATATCGCGCAGCGTAATTTGCGTGGCTGCCACGAGTATGAATAGTGATAGCTTGGTTAACAGAAGCGTTTTTTAGTACGCCCTTTAGGGGGTCGAGGAGCATGGCGTCATGGAAGCTATTATATGAAGTTCGACCAAATTTGTTTCGGAATAATTTTTGGTCAATTTCGCCGATAGCATTCGTAGTAGGGGTGTCGTTACTTGTGAAACGGTCGTTTGCAGACAGCCATGTTGTTTTGAAACCATGTTTCTTAAAGACTCCGAGGTAGGAATTCATGGTGGTTTCAGGTTTTGCTAATGTTGCAGGGGTGATCATAGCTGGAACAGAAAGACGTGTGTAGGCAGCGAAAGATGTGATGGCACCAAAGTTAACAAGGTTTTTTTCATTACTAAGGCGTGGAGTCGTTTCGCGCGAGTATCCGTTAAAGTGAAATCTATCTGCTCGTGCTGATTCGCCGATGATGACAATTATCTGCAACGGGGTTTCTTGCTTCAAGGCAAGTGAGTCAAGCTTTGCTGAACCGATAAGTTCTTTTTGGGTAATGTTTTTTGCATATTGCCCAGAAAATTCAGCAAGTCCGTTGAATACACAATATGGAAATACATACTTAATTGCCACAACTGGACGAACGGTTTGTACTTGGGGAGTTTTTTTGAATTTACCCAGAAGGACGGTTGCGGGTACAATGAATAACAACAATAAAGCAAGAGTCTTAAGTTGAAATTTGCCAGTGGAGCGCTTCAATAAATATCCGAAAATGAGTGAGAATAGTAACGCTATTGCTCCAAACATAAGAAGCTTGGATGTTACAAATTCACCGGCTTCTCCGCTGTTTGTTTCCAGCAGAAGAAAGAGGAGCTCTTTATCGATTTTAATTCGGTAGATACCGTGGAAGTAGCTAGTAAGTGCGCTTATGAAAAAGATGGGTGGAATAAGTATACTGGCAAGCCCACGCACCTGAGAGATTGCATACATTACACAAAAGTTGAAGGACAGGAGGTAGATTACAGACGGGATAGCATAAAGGGAAGGAAGCCTCATCAAGTCGGGAAGCATCATTGCTGAAAATGCAATAGCAAGAATCGCTGCAAGATACTTTTTGTCGAATGCAAACATCTCTAAATTTCCTTGAACTGTCTGTAATTTAACATTTTATTGCAAAAATAGTTTTAAGAAACTTGCTCAGATTGCCTGTCATAAAAAATAAAAGCAACTCCTTTTCAGCTAGGAAAAGGAGTTGCTTCTCAGCGTGATCATTAAAAAATAACTGGTTAACCAGCGGCTAACAATTTTCCTTCAATAAAGTCAGTCACTACTGTCACAGGTGCATTAACAGTGATGCCTTTAACAAGGGAGATATGTTTTTCTTTCAATGCATCGCATGCGTCCTGCGGTACGTCTTTTGCCAGAACGTATCCAGCATCAAGACGTTCGAGGAAAGAAGCTGCTGCTTTTGGTTCGTATGCTGGAGCATCAACTGTTTCTGTAGATACAATCTTTTTAGTCTCTGCATCTGCTACTGCGATAATGTACTGTTCCGCCAAATGCATGGATGGGGACAGTGTACCTTTGGTAACAGGCAGTGCAATTTTAATTGTACCTTTATGCGGTGGAAGAATCGGGTGCAGTTTGTTAGCTGGCTCTGCGCCGTCATCAAGCATAAGGATTGGTTTAAGAATTTTCTGGAAGCACTGAGCTGTCGGGCTATCCTGCTTTACAGTAAGGAGTGAGAAACCTTCGTCGCCGGAACGAACAACTTCCGGATCAAGTGGAATGTCACCGAGGAAGCGTACGCCAACTTCTTTAGCAAGGTCTTTACCGCCACCTTTGCCGAAGATGTTCTCAACATTGCCGCACTGTGAACACACAATACCGCTCATGTTTTCGATGATACCAAGAACCTGATTCCCAACGTCACCTACAAAGGTAACGGAGCGGCGTACATCATCGATAGCAACACCCTGTGGAGTTGTTACGATAACAGCCAGTGCGTCGTTGCCAAGGAGCTGCATAACGGAAAGAGGCTCGTCGCCGGTACCCGGCGGGCAGTCAACAACCATGTAGTCAAGGTCGCCCCAAACAACATCAGAAAGAAGCTGTTTGATGAAGCCCATTTTTACAGGACCACGCCATACAACAGGCTGGTAGGAGTTAGGCAGTAAAAAGCCCAGAGACATAACAGAGAGGTTCTTGCTCCATGCGATAGGCTCGATGAAGGACTCTTCGATATGCACTTTGGAATCACGCATGCTTAACAGACGAGGCACACTAGGGCCGTGTACGTCTACGTCAAGCAAGCCGACTTTTTTACCAGCAAGTGAAAGACCGATAGCGATGTTGGTCGCAACGGTACTTTTACCAACGCCACCTTTACCGGACATAACAACAATTTTATGTTTAATACGGCTGATGGTTCGTTTCATCCGTGCTTCACCAGCATCTAATTCAGTAGGTGCTCCGCCGCAGGAACCGGAAGAACAGTCACCACTGCTGCAGTCAGTACTCATGTTGGTCTCCAAACAGTAGAATATGCCGCGTTGAAAAAAACAATCTGTCCAGTGCGGCGATTAATTAAGGCAGATTGTGTGAAATCTAAGTACAAAGTCAGTAGTCACTAACATGTGAGTTGTCCAGAGGCCAACGTGCTTTTTTTATGCACTTTGGTTTATTTGATGACGCTAGTGCTACTAAGGTAAAACTTTGGTGAAAAAAAGCCCCCGTGATACGGGGGCATATATTCAAGAGTTACCTGTATACGAAATATCAGGTGTCAGATGCTACTTTTGTTTTCCGGCATGCGCTTTGCGCAGCCATTCGTACCAAGTGTCGAGACCTTCACTGGTAGTACAGGAAGTCTGGAAAATTGGCATGTCTTTGTTCAACTGAGTAGCAAACTGCATTGCACGTTCAACATCAAACTGAACGTACGGGAGCAGGTCACATTTGTTCAGAATCATTGCTGAAGATTTTTCAAATAAGGCCGGATATTTTTCTGGTTTATCGTCACCTTCAGGAACGCTGAGCAACGCGACTTTAAAGTCTTCGCCGCAATCAAATTCAACAGGACAAACAAGGTTGCCGACGTTTTCAATGAACAGAATATCGATCTCGTTCATATCAAGGTTAGCGAGCGCAGCAGTGATCATGTTGCTGTCAAGGTGGCAGCCGCCGTCAGTATTGATCTGGACAGCTTTAGCTCCAGTTTCTGCAACTCTGCGGGCATCATTGTCTGTCTGACAGTCACCTTCGATGACAGCCATCTTAAATTCACCTTTAAGGTCTGTAAGAGTGCGTTCAAGAATAGAAGTCTTGCCCGCGCCAGGTGAACTGATGAGGTTAAGAACAAGAATGCCGTGTTTGGCAAAGAGTTCTTTTAAATTTACTGCGATTTTGTCATTCGCTTCAAGTATGTTGCGTACTACTGGGATTTCCATTGGGATTATTTACTCCGCTTCAAGATGATCTACGTAAAGTTCTTTTCCTGTGAGCACTGCGTGGCCGAATAAATTTTCGCACGACGGACACGGCATATAAAATAGATCCGTTCCCTCCGGTGTGAACTCTTTCGAGCATTCACCACAAGTAACAGTGACAGGAATTTCTTTAAGTTCCAGCTCAGCATCTTCTAAAGGGCTTTGCTTGGTTTGTACTTCAAAGGCAAACGAAAGTGCGTCGGGCACAAGGTTAGTCAGCTTACCGTAACAAACTCGAACCATAAGCAATTTAGAGGCATTATGCTTTGCCATCTCTTCCTTGACGATATCAATTAGACTTGCTGCTATTGCCATTTCATGCATGTCAGAAACGTAAAGGAAAACATATTAACCGTCCACAATGTTTTTAAAATACTAGTTTGATGTCCTAACATGCTGTTTTCAAGACAAAACGGGTGTGATAGGGGTTAGATACATTATAAGTGCATATATTGGGGGCAATAGATGACAGAAGGTGTTTATCGCACCTCGTCCAATCTTTGGATTGGGTCGGGTGCAACGAGACGTAAGAGCATTTCGAAGAGATATTGGTACGCGAGTATAGGGGCAGAAGGCAACGTAGAGGTTCAACTTCTTACAAGTAACTTAACTCCAATTGGTGACAAACGAGTTGTAGAACTTGAAGAATTTGAACAGGAATATGTGTTTGAACCCGGTCTGTTAGCCGTTGCTGTACAGTCTACTAATTTGAGTACAACGCAGCAGGACCTTCAACTACAAAGCACAGCTTCCACTAATGAGACAAATGCGTTGCTGTCGAGGGTGCCCACCCATCGAGCCAAGAAGACGGGCTTAAAGTTAGAAGAAGAAGAGGCTACGGAAAAATTTGATAGAGGCATGACAATGCTTCGTAGCGGATATCTAAAGCAAGGTCGCCGGATGTTGCTGGCTGTTCCAGATAAAGATGTGCCGTGGAAATCAAAGCATAAACATTTATTTAATGATTTTGGAAAACGTTTACGGAAAGAACAACAACCTGAAATAGCATTGAAACATTACTTGAAAGCTGCGGAGCTTTCTCCTAATGATGATCATTTATGCTATAACATTGCACGCGTTTATTATGATTTGCGAAAAACAGCCGATTGTAAAAGATGGCTGCATCGTGCTCTTGTGGCAAATCCACAGCTTGAGCCTGCTCAAAAATTTTTGCAGGCAATAAAAAACAGGTAGTATCCACAGTAATTCGAACGTCATTAGGAAGTACGTTGTGTTGCAATTAGAATATAAAGGTGTGTACTCCACACTTGAATCTGAGCAGGGGACTGCGTTAACAGAACAGGAAAAACGCTACTGGCTTGTCTGGTTTACAGATAATGACACTGTAATGATTCAAGCATTATCTGCGAAGCGTACTGTTGCTGGAAAGCAGTATCGTCTTAGGGTTGAAGACTTTATTCACAGATTTATCAAAGAACCGGATGTTCTGTTGCAGCCGCAAGTGCTTGCCCATGCGCATCTGGTGGAGCATGAAGCACGCTCTTTGCCGGATGAGCCGTATATGTTTGTTCTTAAAGACAAGCATGGTGCGGATGTTACTCCGGAGCTTGTTTCTTCTTCAAAAGCTCTTGATATTGCCCGTGAAGAGGCTGAAGTTTTTGCCCGTGAACAAAAAACTCCGGAAAATGTAGCAAAAAATTTGAAGGTTAACTTTGAAAAAGCGCTTGATGCTCTTGAGAGCGGAGACAGGCGTAACGCATTAAAGTTGCTTACCAAGTTAGCAGAATCCAAAGAAGGTGTTTTGCCTGAACACAAGCACGTATTTGCTGGATTTGGTTCAGACTTGCGCAAACAGAAGTTACCTGCCGCAGCATTGCAGCACCAGCTTCGTGTTGTTGAACTTAGTCCAAAAGATGACCATGCATTATTTAACGTCGCCCGAGTGTATTATGATATGGGTGATTATGGTAATACCATTCGATACTTGAACCGTGCGATTGCAGTTAATGAAAATTTGAAATCGGCACAGCGCTTTCTTGAGTATGTACGCAGTGAGGGACGAGCAGCAAAATAGATGATGTAACCGCTGAGGGGAGGATGCATGAACCGCAATATTTCGATGTTGATATTACTGGCACTTGTGGTCGGGACTATTCTTATTGGCTATAATAAATGGATAATGAAAGATTTGTACACCATTTCCAATAAGGCGTCTTCTCAGCTGGCAGTGAATGTTGGCGCACAGGAAAGTAAGGCTTTGCAAGAAGTTGTTATCGACAAGAGTACGTCGGACACATTAGCGTCAGCCATTTCTGATGCGAATAGCACAACATCATCCACTGCGAAAGTTGCCCCGGCTTCTGCATCGAAAGCAACAGTTGTTACGTCCCCGAAGGCAGATACAGAAAAAATTCTTACTCTTGTTACTAAAACAGTGACGATTGCAGAGGTTCGGCCAGTAGTTGAAAAAAAGCCTTCACAGCAAGAAACTGTAACTTCGCCTGAAAGTGTGGTTGTTAAGAAAAAAAGTGATGGGCTTCAGCCCCTCGTTTCTGTTTCTTATGCGGATAAAAAGCTTACTGTATTTGCTGTAAATAAATTTACATACAAAATTTTTGGTTTGAAAGAGCCAGACAGGTTCGTAGTAGATGTGGTTGGTCGGTTTAGTGAAGAGTTGCCTGCACCGAAGGTTGTACAGGATGGACTGGTTAAGACTGTTCGCTTGGGACGTCATGACGATCGAGTCCGTATTGTTCTTGATTTAAAAGGGACACTTCCACCTAACTGGTCTGCAACTCAGACCAACGGCACATTATCAATACTTATGAAATAGGGCGGGTACGCTGAACTTTCTCTGTTTATTCCAAAAATAAAAATGGTTGTAAAGAAAAAGAGCCGGAGTATTCCGGCTCTTTTTCTTTATTGCTGCATGTTACAGCTATTTTTTAATTTCAAACCCGATTCCAGTAATGGCACCTTCAATGGTTTCCATAGGAACTGGTGTAGATTCTTTCCATTCTACTTTTCCTGAAAGCAAATCAATAGTAACATCGGAAATTCCATCAATAGCTTCAAGAGCTTTGGTAACTGCGCTTACGCAGTGCTGGCAGGACATTCCGGTAACAGTAATTGCTGACATATATAATCCTCATGCAACTGTTTAAAAAGAATTGTATTAACTCAGTCTCAGGCGTAGCATACCGAATCATTTAGTATCGCTCAACTATTCAAGTTTTTTTTTGTTCAGGTACTGAACATCTGTGATGGTATCTGTTCGAAAAAATGAGGTTTGTTATGACTGATAACCATATCGAGTCAATTGATCCAAAGGTGCTTCGTAAGGTCACCATGCCTGTAAAAGGTATGACATGTGCTTCTTGTGCCGCCCGTATTGAAAAGGATGTTTCAGAAGTGCAGGGAGTTACCACTATTGCCGTAAACTTGGCCACCGATTCTATGCAGGTAGAGTTTGATCCTTCGAAGATCAACGTTGCTGACATAGTACAAAAGGTTGCTAATACAGGATACGAAGCTGTGGCACCGGAAACAAGTTCTGCTAACGGTGGAACACTGCGCTTTTCAATTTCTGGAATGCATTGTGCCGCATGTTCTGCACGCATAGAAAAAGTTACAGCATTGATGCCGGAATTTGCGGCTGTTGAGGTAAACCTTGCAACTGAATCAGCCAGAGTAACCCCTGCCGCTGATGTTGATAAGGATTCTGCAGTAACAGCATTTTCCGAGAAAGTTGCCATGCTTGGCTTTGGTGCAACATTGCAGGAAGCCGAAGACGGTGGTGCGCAAGACGTAACCGCTATGTGGGAAGATCAGCAGGAGTCTATGCGGGAACGCCTTGCTGAAATGAAAGCTAAGCTTATTCCTGAAATTTTCTTCGCTTCCCTTTTGCTCATTATTGCCATGACTGAGATGGCAGGAATCAGTCTGCCTGAGTGGTTGGCTCCTCACTCTTCACCAAAAACTTTTTCCCTTATTCAATTGATTTTGGTTATCCCTATCATGTGGTCAGGGCGCGATTTCTATATACACGGTTTCAAAAACCTTTTCAGGGGCGCTCCTAATATGGATTCGCTCATCGCTGTGGGAACAGGCGCTGCGTTTGCCTACAGCCTTTGGGGAACCGTAGAAATCTATCTCGGTATTGATGTAATGGCCCGTGTTATGGATTTATATTTTGAGGCAGCCGGTGTGCTGATTGCTCTTGTTTCGCTTGGTAAATTCCTTGAAACACGATCCCGCGCGCATACATCAGATGCTATTAAAGGTCTGATGGAATTAACACCAGATACCGCTATCCGTATTGTAGATGGAGAGCAGCAGACAGTGCCTGCAACAGAAGTTGCCGCAGGTGACATTCTGCTTATTCGCCCGGGTGAACGCATTCCGGTTGACGGTAGTATTGTAGAAGGTTCCTCGAGTGTGGACGAATCCATGCTGACGGGTGAATCTTTGCCTGTTTCAAAAACAGTTGGAGATTCTCTTGCGGGAGGTACTGTAAATACCCATAGCGTTCTGACTATGAAGGCAGAGCATGTGGGTGCAGATACTGTTCTTTCTCGAATTATTCGCGTCGTGCAGGATGCTCAAGGGTCTAAAGCGCCGATTGCATCCATGGCTGACACGGTCAGTTTGTATTTTGTACCGATTGTTATGGGCATTGCGCTACTTTCCGGTCTTGCATGGCTTATTGCCGGGGCATCGTTTCCGTTTGCGTTACGAATATTTGTAGCTGTAATGGTTATTGCTTGCCCGTGTGCTATGGGGCTTGCAACTCCGACATCAATTATGGTTGCTACAGGACGCGGCGCACAGCTCGGTGTGTTGTTTAAAAATGGTACAGCCTTGGAACAGACCGGGCGTGTTCAAACTGTTGTTTTCGATAAGACCGGCACAATTACACATGGTAAGCCTGAGCTTGTTCATGTTGAATCATTGAATGGAATCGATGAAAAGACTGCGCTGGCGTATGCTGCATCCCTTGAAAGTCTTTCAGAGCATCCATTGGCAACTGCCATCGTGAAAGGTGCAAAAGAGCGTGGAGTAGAGTTACTCGAAACGCAGGATGTAACCGCAGAATCCGGTAAAGGTATTTATGGTACCGTGGACGGTAAAACCATTCGTATTGGTAATGCCGCTTATGCTGGAGTAGATCAGAATACGGATGTTATGGAACGAATGAAGACTCAGGCATTGCAAGGCCGTACAGCTCTTGTCATGGCCGTTGATGACAAACCTGCGTTACTCGTTGCTGTGGCAGATACTATTAAGCCGGAGGCTGCTTCTGTCGTTTCTCGACTGAAGGCACGTGGTGTTTCTGTCGTTATGCTTACAGGCGATAACAGTATCACAGCTGCTGCAATGGCAAAGCAGGCAGGCATTGAAACTGTTATTTCTGAAGTTCATCCGGAAGATAAAAGCGATACGATTATCGATCTTCAGAAGGAAGGAAAGCTCGTTGCTATGGTTGGTGATGGCATCAACGATGCTCCCGCGTTAGCTACTGCTGATGTGGGCATTGCCATGGGAACGGGTATTGATGTGGCTGTTGAGGCCGGTGATGTGGTGCTTATGTCCGGTGAATTAACTGGCGTGATTACTGCGGTTGAACTGAGCCGCGTAGCCGTTAGGAATATTAAACAAAACCTCGTATGGGCATTCGGTTACAACACGCTGGGAATTCCCGTTGCAATGGGGCTTTTGTTCGCGTTGTTTAATGGTCCGACATTATCCCCAATGATTGCTGGCGGCGCGATGGCGTTAAGCTCAGTCTCGGTTGTTTCTAACGCACTCCGCTTGCGATGGTTTAACCCAAAAGAGTAGTTTACGAATTGTCGTCCAAAGTACCTTCGAACTGCTGCCTAAAGTGACGGATGTTCACCTGCTTGAAAGATCGTGCGTGTCCACCCAAAAAGAATTAGCCATAATCGCAGTCAAGAGGGCGTCCCTCTTGTGGGGTGCAGGGGCAAGGCCCCGCCCGCCGGAGGCACTCCTCTCCCAAAAAAAACTTACCTACAGAAAAGGTGGCGCTTATCGCGTCACCTTTTTTTTGCCTAATATTGCTTGATATACTCTGAAATATTGTCGGCAGAGCAGTTTTTGCTCACCCAGAAGGCGGCAGCCCATACCATGAGTGCTGCGGCATCGGTGTTGTTGAGTCGGCAGAGCTTTGCTTCGAGCGTTTCTCTGCTGATGCCGTATACGTTATGTAGCTGATTGGTATTGCAGGCATCTTCAACGCGCAGGCGCAAGTAGTCTCCGCTGGAATTGTCCGGCTGAATTCGTAGGTTTTTGTGCGCAGCTATAATGAGCGCAAGTTCACTGTCAGAAAAGCTGTGCTTGATGGACGTGATTGCACGGAAAAAGGTATCCACAACCCAAGGCAGGATGAATTCTGCTCCGGCACTTTTTGTGCGGAAGTAGTCTTTCAGCCATTTTTCCTGTTCGTTCGTGATACGAGCGGCTACTTGCGGCATACAGAAGAACCTCCCATGTGTCTCTGGGGTAAATCTTCGGAGTGTACCGAGTCCGAAATGAAAATATCTATATATAAGTAAGATAGCTTAAAAAATATTGCAATTATCTATCGGGGATGACTACTTGATGTCTACTGTTCCTTGGAGCGTAATGTCTTCCGGCATTAGCAGAACATTGCCTGTCTGGTTGTCTATGTTGACGTCGCCTACGAGCGATATGGAAGGATTAAAGATAATATCGCCGGAGATACCAAGCTTAGTGCACGAGGCAAGAGATGGTACACCCTCTTTGAATTTTTCATAGATGTTGTCGAACTTGCTGTAGTATCGAGGATCGAGGTTTACCTGAAGGTTTTCCGCGATGTTTGCTTCATTTAATTTGAGCGTGCCGGAGGGATCGAGCAGGTAATAATCAGACATAACCTTGAGCAGATCGTCAGTGCGTTTAACTGGGATAAACCGGTCACGAGTCGTCACGATGGCCTGTGCGTTTACAAAATGAGAAATTGCTGCACCCATAGCACTTTCGATTTGATACACCGGAGTAGAGGATTCATCGTGCGGGTTTATTGTTTTTGGATTTAAAATAAGTGGAAGCTTTGGAAGTCCGGACTGATGCAGGGTGTTTTTCAACTCAATAAGGTTAATCCAAATATTGTTGGTGTTGAAAAGACGATGGCGTGTGATGTTCTGGAATTCTTCCAGATCGCACTTAGGACATTGACTGACTTCGCGTAAGATAAGGCGTCCGTTATTATGTTTTGCGAGATGTCCGCCTTTGCTGTCGTTTTCTGTGCGCTCAGTCACTTCCATAAGGAATGGAACTTGTTCTTCAGCCATGTAGCCCAACATGCGCATGTCTAACGTGGCGCCAAGGTTGTCTATGTTGGACACGAGTGCGTATTTGCGTCCCTGCCGAATAAGTGTTTCCAGCACACCGGAAAGATAGAGAGATGCGTAAATATCGCCGTGTCCCGGAGGGTTCCATTCGTATTCACGATTATCTGGATACTCAGCGGGCATCAATGTATCTTGACGTATTTTAGGAAACTTATGTTGAACAAAACAGAGCGGTAATTGGGATAACCCGCTCATGTGCCGTAATTCACTGAGCGTATCTTTATGCGTGTTGTAGCTGTTCATGAGTACCAGCGGAAGTGGACCGCCGTACTGTTCCTGCCATGCAATAGCCTGCTTAACTGTGATGTCCAGAAATGACATATGATCTTTGACAGGCAACAGGGATTTTGCAAACTGCATTCCCATGCTTGTGCCCAGCCCGCCATTCAATTTAATAGCAACGGCTTCGTGAGCAATAGTTTTTCCTGCTTCTTCGTATTTATCCAGCGCATCAATATGCTTGAGATGTGATTGCGTTATCGGTGAGATGTGCATCTCAGGAATATGCCCAGTCGCGAGTTCAGATACATCTGCTAAATAGCTTGTGAACAGGTCAATGACTTTAGCTGGTATTCCCTCTTCGCGCATTTTTTCGGCGTAAGCAGCGAGAGTGGATGCGGAATCATATTGTTGTTCCGGTGTATTTGAAAACTTTTCACTGCGAACAGTAGCTTTTGAAGGTGTGTTGCGAGAACCGGATGTAGTCATGTTGACTCCCTTTTCACAAAACTAGTTATATCTCACACGATACAATGGCATGAAATTACGGATGAATTTACCCACTACCACACTGAGGAGAAGCTGGAAGTATAATCTTTGTGAAAAAGGAGTTGTTTGAAGGCGGGGAATATAGAAAAAAGCCTGCGGTGAATGGCAACACCGCAGGCTTTTTATCTAAATGATATTATGCAGGCTGCCACCTTTGGCTGCCATTTTATCGACGGATTTCGTTATATCCGGATCTTCTTCCAGTGCCGGAGCGTGGAAGGATTTAAGTCTGGCGTCAATAACAACAGGTCCTGAACAACCCCAGTGTTTGCAGTGGGTGAATGATCCAGCGCCGTACATGTCTGTGGCAGGATCTGAACGGGTGAATGTTACCCAGAGGAAGTTGTCCCAGTTGGCAGCGGTAAAGTCTGCATCATCTGCAACAACGACAAGCGGGAGTGACTCGAGCTTGCCGATGCTTTTCAGATGTTCTGCAAGGCGGAACATTGCGTCGTCGTGCTCGTCACGTGCAGCGGTATGTTTAGGCCCTTTGACAACAATCACACCGGACATGAACATTTTCGTATCACTGAAACCTTCCGGCAGAGTGAAGTGAGATGGAATACTTGAACCAAGGGTGCGTTTTACCGGACCGCAAGCTGTCCAAATAATTTTGGAACCTTGGTTAAGGCTGATTCCTGTGTAATCGAGTGTGTCGATTGTCGTGCGTGTTATGAAATGGAAGTCACGCGCAAAATCGGTACGCTCAAGTATATGTGTGAAAAATTCTTTGTAGTTATGGGTGGTAAGCCCTGGGTTATCTTCTTTTGCTGCAAGGATTACGTATTTTGAAAGCGAAGTCTGTGTTGTGCCGAGCAGTGACAGACCACAGGTGATGAGTTCCTGCGGTTGACGTTCTTCTGCGTACGGGACATATCGTTCACTACCAATGGCAAGAAGGAGCGGATGTACACCGGCTTGATCAACTGCGTGTACCTCGTGCACACCGTTGAAAACTGTAGGCACAAGCTCTGCGGTGAGGTCATGAATAAATTCACCGAATACTGTATCTTCCTGTGGAGGGCGTCCAACAGTGGTGAACGGCCAGACAGCATCGTTGCGATGGTAGACATTGTCTACATGCATGAGCGGGAAGTCGTGCGCAAGGCTGTAGTAGCCCAAGTGATCGCCGAATGGTCCTTCAGGCTTCTGTTCGTTAGGGTGGATTGTGCCGCTGATGCAGAAATCTGCTTCAGCAAGGATAGGGAGCTGACCTTCGCGGTTGATCATAGGCATACGGAATCCACCGAGGGCACCGGCAAAGATCAGTTCTGCAATGCCTTCTGGGAGCGGCATAATAGCTGCCATTGTCATGGCAGGAGGGCCACCTACAAATACATTTACTTTGAGTGGCTCATTACGACGGATTGCTTCGGCATGGTGGTAGCCAATTCCGCGATGAATCTGGTAGTGCAAGCCAATTTCTTTATCTTTTTCAAACGGAGCACCTGTAAGCTGGACACGGTACATGCCAATGTTTGAATTCATGAAACCTGGTTTGTCCGGACTTTCTGTATATACCTGCGGCAGAGTGACGTAGCCGCCACCGTCCATAGGCCATGAATGCAACTGCGGGAGTTGGCTCACAGTGGTGGTGTTGTCCAGTACAGGTCCAGTTTTCACTTTTTTAGGTATTGTGGAGTACCCAGCGCGTGGAACACCAGCATACTTCCACGGGTGCTTGAAGAAATCGAACGGATCAACCTTCAGCTTGAAAATGCCTTCCAGTGCACCCAACGTGTCGCGGAAGATCCAACGGGTGCGTTCCATGGTGCCGAAGATGTTGCAGACCATGGGAAATTTGGTACCTTTTACGTTGGTGAACATGATTGCAGGTGCTTTTGCTCGAAAAGCTCGGCGCTGGATTTCAGCCACTTGCAAATGCGGGTCAACTTCGTCATGGATGCGGATGAGCTGCCCACTTTGTTCCAGATCAGCAATAAGCTGCTGTGTATTTCTGTATCGCAAAAGAACTTCCTTTTATATCAAGCTGGGTTGAAGAAAACACTACTAGTATACCAAAATTGTGTGCCGCGTGCAGTGTAAGAACTCTGCAGATTGCGGCGTCCCCTAAGGTTCTGATTCCCCACGAGTTGGGAAATTAGCCTGCGGTAGACTGGCGCTACGGAAAACATTTTCAAAAGTACTCGCTGAAGTACCGGCGCCCGCGCCTGTGTGCTGTACAGATTTATTATGGCTGTAACGGGAGGGCGTTGTCCATGTTCTGTATTCTTGGTTTGTCGTAATGATACTACGTATGAAGATTTTGCGGAATAATAGAGTAAAGCATGTCTACCCGCAAGAAACTTGAGTGCAGATGTATGGAATGATGGAAGACCCCAGCAGCCACGCCCATTCTTATATAAAAACCCCTCTCTATCACGTTGATAAAGAGGGGCTTGCGCTCAGTTCAGTAAGAGGTGCCAGTGGCAGTAACTCTTTCTACTGGTACCGGAAACAAATCCGGTTTTATTATCTATATTAGTCTACTTTGTTGTACGCAGAAGCTGCTGCACCACAAATTGGACATTTTTCAGAAGTTTCACCTTCGTGGGTGTGACCACAAACGGAACAGTTGTAGTAATCTACGTCTACTGGGTTCTCAATGTTCTCAAGAGCTTTAGTGTAGAGACCAGCATGAATTGCTTCAGCTTTGTTTGCAAAGCCGAAGTAACGTGCTGCTACTTTTTCGCCTTCTGCTTCAGCGTCTTTGATCATTGCAGGGTACATGTTTTCAAACTCGTGAGTTTCACCAGCGATTGCATCTTTGAGGTTAGCAACGGTGTCACCGAGTTTGCCAGCGTTACGAAAGTGTGCATGTGCGTGGATGGTTTCTGCATCAGCAGCAGCACGGAAGAGTTTTGCAACCTGAGGATGACCTTCTTTTTCTGCTTTTTTAGCGTAAGCAAGGTATTTACGGTTAGCCTGAGATTCGCCAGCAAAAGCAGCCATGAGATTTTCAAGAGTCTTGGACATTATTCACTCCACAAGTGTGTTTATTTGTTGTTTAGATATACCTTAACAGGAATGATTACTGTTTATATTTCTCAATCAAGTTTGTAAAGTAAAAAATAACTTTTTTATATAGTTCTATTTTTTTCCGAAAAAATTTATCTTCTGAGCATTACAAAACATTCAGCGTAGTATGTTTTGTAATAGTAGGGAAAAGGTTTGCTGGAAAACCCTAATTTGCCACAGGACAGAGGTTATCCTTAAAGCGTCTGGCACTAAAGGTTTCCCAGCAAACGGGTAGAATCGACGTACGTTGTCTGTTGGAAAGTCTTCCGCAGCAATGTATATGCGTCACCTAAAAAGAGCAGGAACCTGAATACAAGTGGAGTTGTACAGGTTCCTGCTTTTGTATTTCGTTATCAGCACATATTTATGTTGGCAGCGTATAAGTGCTAGTCTACTTTGTAAAACGCTGAAGGGGATGCGTTACAGATAGGGCACTTATCACCTTCAAACGGCCCTTCGTGTGTGTAGCCGCAAACAGAACAGTTGTAATAGTCGGTTTCTACCGGATTATCTACGGTATCCATCATTTTTTGATACAAGGTTGCATGCACCTCTTCTGCCTTGTTGGCATATTGGAAGAAGCGAAGTGCTGCTTTTTGCCCTTCAGCTTCAGCGTCCTTGATCATTTCGGGATACATATTTTTAAATTCATGAGTTTCGCCTGCGATGGCATCCTTGAGGTTTTCAAGAGTGGTACCTATCTGTCCTGCATTGCGAAGGTGTGCATGTGCGTGGATGGTTTCAGCATCTGCTGCCGCACGGAAAAGTTTTGCAACCTGTGGATGGCCTTCCTTTTCTGCTTTAGCAGCGTAGGCAAGGTATTTACGGTTTGCTTGTGATTCACCTGCAAATGCAGCCATCAAATTTTCAGCAGTTTTACTCATGGGTTACTCCGTCAGATTTGTTGTTAAGCAACTTGTTAATAGGAATCATTACTGTTTATAGAAAAGAAGTGTTCTTGTAAAGCGGAAAAAGAACTTTTTCTAATTTTCTCTAGCTGTTGAATGCAATACAAGGTGCATTCTTAAGAGTGTAACGTACCTCTGTTATGTCTTATTACCAGTATTTATTGATTTAAATTTTATTTGGTGAAGCTCCATAAAAAAAGCCCACAATACATTGTGGGCTTATGTTTTTTTATAAGAGGGCTGTTTAATCCTGCGAAGATGCGTCAGCAGGTTCTTCATTTAATGGAGATTGTGGTGATGATGGTAGTGTTGCTACTTCATCATTCGCTGGAGGAGGCATGCAATCTTCTTGTCCAGGAATTGGCGATGGCGGCGGCATATCTTCGGGGTCGACACCGTCGTATGGTGCAGCTTCTTGAAACGATTGAAACGGTTGACCCTGTTGCGCAGATTGAGCCGATTGGGACTGCTGACTCGGCGCAAATTGGCGCGGGGAATTGTCAAATTCCAATTTAACCTGACCAAGCTCTATCTTTAAATAGGCAGAGTATTCTTTGCCTGCTTTGGAGATGAGATTTAGTGGTTCTGCTGTGCGCCCTTTGGTGAGCAATTCATCAACGATTGTTTTGTCGATGGCTCTGCCAAACATATTTTTCCAAATAACGAAAAGGCAACCGCCGTCGTCACGTTTCCAGTTTGAGCAGGCGTATCGTTTGTCCAGATCAGTAACTTCGCCGCCACAGAGCGGACATTTTCCGTCCGGTTCCCGTTCTCCGACTTCCTTGGCCTTCATTGCCAGTAGAATCGGCGCAACGCTTCTATCTTTAATATTATGGATACTGCCCGCAACAAGATGACGGATGGAATGCATGAACTCTGGATAGGTGGCAGTGCCGCCTTCAATGTCCTTGAGTTTCTTTTCCCATTGACCGGTCATTTCAGGGGAAACGATATCGGGCAGCATGGCAGAGATAACTTCAATAGCTTCCTGACCGGAAGTTGTTGCCTGAAGTTTTTTGCCGTTTCTTGCAATGTACTTGCGTGAAAGCAGGGTTTCAATAACCTGTGCGCGAGTTGCCGGAGTGCCAAGCCCACGCTCTTTCATTGCAAGACGAAGCTCTTCATCTTCTACAAATTTACCGGCTGTTTCCATTGCACTCAGGAGAGATGCATCAGTAAAATGTGCGGGTGCTTTAGTTTGCCGTTTTACGGTATCAATCGTCTGTGTATCTACAGTGGTACCTTTACGGAGGGACGGCAGAGGGTTGTCCTGCGCGGTTCTCCAAGGTTCGACCACAAGCCAGCCTTTGTCTTTAAAGACTTTTCCTTTTGCAATGAACAAATGTTCACCCACGAGGACGCGGATGGTGGAGGACTGGTACACAGCTTCCTGACTGAATGCTGCAATAAATCGACGGCAGATCATTTCATAAATTTTTTGCTCATCACCGGAGAGTTGAAGAATATTTGCCTTGCGGGCTGTGGGAATGATGGCGTGGTGATCGGTAACTTTTTTATCGTTCACACACGGAAACTTTTTACCGTCTTTAATTCTATTCACCGCCGGAACTGTTTCCTCTTTATATAAAGGATAGATTGCGCGGAAATAGGTGAGGATTTCTGCAAACAGTTCTTTAGTTAAATGGCGTGAATCAGTACGTGGATAGGTAATAAGTTTTTTTTGCTCGTACAACGCCTGCGCAATGCCGAGCGTGTCCTTTGCAGAAAGCCCGAAACGGGTGTTTGCTTCACGCTGAAGTGTTGTGAGGTCAAACGGGAGCGGTGGTTTTGTGGTGCCTTTACGGCTTACAACGCCTTCGACTTTACCTGCTTTGTCTTTACATTCCGTGACTACTTTTTGAGCGCGGGATTCAAAGTTTATGCGTGTTTCCTTTTCATCTTCAGGCAGATGATGGGTCGCGGAAAAACACTCAGCGGGGGCTTCCTGTTGTGCGCCGGATTCTGGATCAATTTCTTTGGGCGCACTCGACTTATCAGGACGGCAGAAGGTAGCTTCAACAGTCCAGTAGTCTTTGGGCTCAAAATGGTCGATTTCATTACTGCGTTCAGTAAGCAGCCTGAGTACAGGAGTCTGCACACGTCCTACAGAAATGAGACGGTTAGCTTTTACCGTGAATAAGCGGGAAAAGTTCATGCCTATCAGCCAGTCAGCTTCAGCTCTGGCAAATGAGGCAAGCCCGAGATTTCGTTTTTTCGAGTCAGGCATGAGCTTGTTTAAGCTCTTTTTCAACCCTTCTTCGGTCATGTCGTTCGCCCACAGACGCTTCACAGGCTTGTCGCAGCCTGCCATGAGGTAAATGCGGCGGAAGATAAGTTCACCTTCGCGCCCAGCATCCGTTGCGTTGACAATGTTAGACACATTCTGATCGTTCAGTAAACGATTGAGAACTGCATATTGACGTTGACCTTCTTTAAGGACGGCAAGTTTAAATTTTGGGGGAATTATCGGCAGTTGGCTTATGGTCCATCGACCCTGCCATGCTTCATGCTGTTCTTCGGGTTCAGCAATGCCTACAAGGTGTCCCACTGCCCAACTGACAATGTGTGTGGCACCTTCTAAATAGCCTTCCTTGCGGTTGGTGGCGTTTACATGCGGGGCAATTTCGCGGGCAACCGAGGGTTTTTCTGCAATAATAAGTGTCTTTGGCATTATCTGACACAGGTAGGACGAACAGGGCTCGGCGTCAATGAGCTATTTGATACCCCGCAACTTTTGAAACATATCAGAAAGTTTTAGCGGTAGAGATGTCTTTGTCCAGCGTTTTTCAACCTCTTGGCGGAACTGGAGGCCTAAGTGCTTTTCAATCCGGTAAAGAACGCCGGAACGACCCCGAGATACAAAGACAGAATCGCAATACCCTTCAAGGTCAATGACGTAAATTTCTTTGTCTTTGTAGAGAAAGTTTCTGTAATGAAAGTCGAAAAAGATAATTCCTGAATTGAGGATTGACGCTATCAGTTCAACGAGTCTTGATTCAACGGTTTGGTCATTGGTGTTGTCCAGATATTCTTCAAGCGTTGGTGCGTCAATTTCTTGTGTTACGATTTTGTATTTTTCAGCAGCAGTTATCGAAGGTGTGTTTAACCCAACATTCTGTAATCTTTTAGCAATATGAGCAAAGTTGAGTCCTGGATACTTTCGTAGATGCAGCCAGTATTTAAGCTTTAACTCAAATTTAGGAGTAAAAATCTTGATATACTGTTTTTTTTCTTCATCGTAATAAACTGAACGGTTTTTTTCTTTTTTGAGACAGGTCATTGCAAATCCTTTCTCTACTGATAACGAGCGGCATAGGCTCAGTATTCAGTGCCCCTGACGGGAAAGATTTCCCTATGGGCAGGGCGTTTAATACGCCTAGATACAATGAGTGCAATGAAAAATCTCTTAGTTTATATTAAAAGAGGTTAATAAATGGTTAAGTTTAAGACATAAAGCGTAAGGCATCTAAAAATCGGGATCGCAGCTTGTCGCTCATGAGGCCTTTTTTAACAGGAGGTAGTTTGAGAAAACCACCAAGAACGGCGCGCATGAAGTTCTCTGCCTTACTATTAGGGTTGTCGAACAGTAGGTTTTGCAGAGTGTCTCGTTCCAGTGACTGAAGAATCGCGCGCTCGAAGGTGTCTTCGGGATGAATGACACGCTTTGTGGACTTTTCCAGTACTAAGGCTTTGGGCTTGCATTTTAATGCGCAGACGCCACAACCAAGACAGCGATCTTCGTCGATGATTGCTAGCTTTTTAGGGCGATTCTCGCCGATGACAGCTCCGGTGCGTTTCTGCATGGTAATGGCATCAACCGGACATGCCTTAGCGCAGAGGCCGCAGCCTATACAGTCTTCGTCGCTGCATGTGACAACAAACGAAGATGACACCAGAATATTGGTGTATCCGGTCTTTTTGATTCCGTTCATAAGGTTACAACAGCAACCGCAGCAGTGACAGATGAAGCCTACATCTTGCTTCACATTATCTGCTGTGAGAGTGAATCCCATGTCTTTGGAACGGTCGAGGATATCGTACATTTCGTCTTTGCTGGAGCGGCGTGCGAGATTGTTTCGGATCAGAAATTCTGCTCCTTCGCCGATAGTCGTACAAGTATCCAATGGAACAGTGCATTTCTGTTCGCCTAGATGATGTTTTTCATGTCGACACGAGCATAACCCAACAGCAAAAGACGACTGAGCATCAATGAGTGCGGCCGCGCGTTCATAATCCAAAACTTCAACATGCGAATCTGCAATGATGGTCTCTTCGTGCGGCAAAGCGCGCATGACCGAAATTTTCTGCCCGTCAGCAAAGTTTGCATCCAAAAATTCTTTTTTCCCGAACATGTACCCTTGAAAGAGTTCTGCCCATTTTTTTTGCGGCAAATTCGGACCGGTACGCATCATCGTAAATTCAAAGAATCCGACAACAAAAGGGCTGACCATGTATTCGTACTGATTGCCGTTCCATATGTCGCAGACAAGTCCCTTTTTACACAAGCCGTCGAGCATGAAGCGGAGTTTGGTTTCATTGAGACCAGTCGTGCCTGCAATGCGTTCCAGTGTTGCCGGTCTGTATGGCATTGCTACAATGAGTTCTGCTTCAGCAGGAGTGTAGAGATACGTAACCATCTCTTTCATGGCATCATTCCAAGGCATACGTACTAGAGAGCCGTCGAGTTTTTCTCCGAGTTCTTTGTAGATATCTTTTGCAATGATGTGTCCCATGATGTCGTCCTTCTAAGCTGAAAATGTGTCTGTGCTAAGGGCTGCTTGTAAAGCCAGTCAGTCTTTTTAGGCAGTGACCTGAATTGACAAGGAACGAGTATAAGATCTGTGTTCTGTTCGCGTCAGTTGTAGCGGTGTCTGTATCTTGCTCAATAGCATATTGTCCGGGAAGAGGTGTTTTCCCCTCTGGAGCTCGCGAAAAACCTCTGGATTGGAGCAGATTCTCCTGCTCCACCACTGTCATTTTATCAGAAGATGGTTTGTTCATTGTCATCAATTACGCGTCTTCTCGCATCGCCTCAAGACCTTCGCCTACCATTGTCGGAATAAATTCCTGAATTTCGTAAGTTGCAAGTTTTTCTTTGTGGAACGGGTCAAGCTCGAGCACTGCGTCAAGTGCTTCGCGGGATTCGCAGCGAGCCAGAATTATGCCGCCTGTACGGGGAACTTTTCTGCCTGATGCAACAAAGTTTCCCAATGCATACTGTTCCTTCAGATAGGCAACGTGTGCTGCTAAGTGTGCATCAACTTGAACCATTTCACATGTGTACGTGAGAGATACGATGAACATATAGATATCCTTTTTCAGTATGTTACGCTTTTTTATATGAGTACTTATTAGTGGAAAATTCTTTGCGCATTTTAGGAAGTTGGTTTTTGAAGTCAAGAAACGTTTTTAAGAATAACTACGAAAGCAGTATGTTATGTGTGGTTGAAATACATATTGTAATATCGACAAGTGGTTGCATTTTTATTGTTGTAATACGCTAAAAATAGTTATTTTTTAAAGTTGCTTTAAAAATAGTATGTAATTGCAATGTACTAGTCTTTTTTTCATTATTATATACTGAAATCTAAATTATTTTTCTATGCCTATACTATCTAGTGCATATCTTTTTATGTCACTTTAAGACAATTAAATCAGACCGTATCTATAACGGGGGAAAAAGTATGTTAAAGAAATATGGTATATTATTAGCTATTTGTGCAGCATTGTTCATGGTTGGTTGTGGTAGCGACAAATCTGCTACAGACACAAAAGCTCCTGATACACAGCAGGAAGTACAACAAGATACAGCTCCTGACACAATGCAGAAAGATCAGATGGACAACAAAGATGCTGGTGTAGAAAAAGCTATGCCTGAGGAAAATGTTGATAAAGGCATGTCACAGGACAAGATGATGCAGGACGGTGCTGACAATAAAGATATGGGCACTGATACCATGAAGAAAGATGATAGTTCCATGAAAGATGACATGGATAAAACTATGCCTGAAAAAAATAGCTCTGAAGAACAGAATACCTCTGAGCAGAACAATTCAGTAACAGGTATGCTGAACACATAGTTTGTGAAGGAACAGGAAACGGGGGCTCTGTTTCCTGTTCTTCATGACGAACAGTTCCTCTATTTAGAGCATGTGAGGTTTGTTCATGAAACAGCGAGTGTTTGGTCTTCTGTTGCTCTTGTTTGTCCTGTCAGGGTGTAATCTTTTTCATTCCAAGATTACGCCCAGTCAACTAGTGGGGCAGACAGTAATTGTGACACTGGAGTCGGGGGCATTTCCTGATTCTACTATTACGATGCAGTTTCTTTCTTCCAAAGATATTGTGTGGAGGCTTACAGGAAATTTGGGTAATTCGACTGGTGCAGCGGATTATCTGATTTCCAAGGTAAATCCCAAAACCATTTTAGTGACATGGCGAAGCGATCGAGCACACGTCAGTTATGTTGTCACAATGGATTTTGATTCAGAACGATGTTTTTTGGTGCGGGTTGATAAAGGACAGAATTTATTATCCGAGGGCGTTGTTGCATTCGAGTAGTTCAGGGTTCTTAATGGATAAGTACATAGTGGGTGTAGTTATGCGTAAAATTCCCATTCTACTGTTTTTTCTATTTTTTTGTGCAAATTACCGCATGCGGTATGGCGCAACAGGTGGATATCCAACCGGATGATCTGATAGGAAAGACTCTGACAGAAACATGGCGGAGAGGAAGCTTTGTAGGAGCTTCCTACAAAACAAGTATTCTGACGCCAACTTTAATGCGATGGTATGCACTAACCGGAAATTTGAAAGGCAAAAGTGAAGAAGTAAAGTACGCGTGCACAAAAGTTGGACGTGAAATTTTACAGGTGTCATGGCGTGAAGAAACAACGGGTTCTCAGGCAATTGTAACCTACAATTTTAAGACAATGAAAATGTTTGGTGTGATTGTGGAGAGCAAGCGAGATTTTCTGTTGCAGGGCACTTTTACGATAGAGCAAAGTAAAGACGAAATGAAAGACAGAAAAGACTTACCGGAGTTGTTCAAAGAAGAAGCGACAAATGAACAATAGGCGGGGTGGTTATGAAAAGGCTGTTAGTAATTTTAATGCTGACGTTGGTTTTTGCGACTGTAAGTAATGCAGAAGAGGACGAAACCGTTACGGTTCAGCAGGATAATACGATATCAATGCAGGATTTAGTTGGTAGAACTATTTCCTATACTTGGCAGACCGGACCTTTTAAAGGTGCTTCCCATTTGTTGCTCATTGTTGATCCTAATACCATGCAACTCTCTGTTGAGTCCGGCATGAAGATGGCAAATCCCAGCACTATCAAGTTTGATGTAGTGCAGGTTGACGATGAGGTCTTTTATCTTACTTGGCGAAGCGAAGAGTATGCTCAGACACTTGTTATGACGCTTAATTTTAAAACGAATATGATCTATGAAGTGGTTGTAACAGAGAAAATAAATTATTTGTCAGAAGGACCATTTGTATTGAAAAATTAAATGGTCAATTGAAGAGCTGATCTATCCCTTCAGGATGTGTTAGTTGTTTCAGTATAGGTATAAAAAAAAGCCCTCATTAAGAGGGCTTTTTGTTTTTTAAGGAAGAGATTTCGGTGCATCTATGAAAAAAAATATTCTTAAGATGAATTGAGATTGATGATGAGCCGTAAACTTCATTTGGGAAGAACTATATAGTCGAGAGAGCATTTCTTCTGCGAAGGTTATTGCATTGCCCTTATCAGCCGGAGGCATCTCGACAGGACACCCGCTATTTGATTGCCAGCAATCCTTCAGCAATCTGGGCAAAACCAGCGCCGCCGCGTTTTTCAGTAATCCATGATGGTTTATGTTCAATGGTATCTTCAAAATCAAGTACGTTTGCCACACCCACAGAGTTAGGGAAGTAGCCGAACATAGGAGCATCGTTTGGAGAGTCGCCAGCATAGACAACTTGCTCGCGCACAGCTTCTAGCTCAACATTGAACTCATCTTTAAGGATACGGGCAGACATAGCGAGTTTGTCGTACTGTCCAAACCATGCGTTTACATGGATTGAGCTGATTTTTGCGGTTGTTCCAGCACTTGTACAAATTTCTTTTATTTTGTGTACGGCTTCTATTGAAAGAGCAGGAACATCTTCGCAAAAGTCGATTGCGATATCTGTTTCGCGGTATGGCTGATCCGCAGAAATTGCACAGCCGGGTACTTCTTCCACTACCAGCTCGCCAAGTTCAACGAGTTTGGTTTTGTGCTGAGCGCGCAGTTCGTCTGCGGTAGCATAGCGGCGAATCATTTTCTTAGATGCATCGTCGTAGCGGAAGTAGAATGCGCCGTTCTCGCCCACAACTCCATCAACAGGCCACATGCGAGCAATTTGGTCGCACCAGCCTGCAGGGCGTCCGGTAATGGGGATGACAACAAAGCCATTTTCACGCAGCTTTTCTAAAGCGGTGTAGGCTTCAGCGCGCAGGCGACCTTCGTCTGTGAGGGTGTCGTCAATATCGGTAAGAATATAGCGGATGTTTTGTTTAACATCTGCTGGCATAGTAGAAAAAGGCTTCATGAAAAATGCGTTCCCCGGGTTCTTCTCGGAGTCAATAATGAGAAAAATCCCTTAAAAAAAGAGGGCAAATAACTTTGCCCTCTTCTTGTTTGTAATCTGTAAATGCATGCTGCACTTACTACACAGTTTCGTTGTCCTAGATAATGCTTTGACGAATCTTGGTAACAACTACTTCTGCAACAATAACGATGGAGAAGATGCACAGCAAAATGAGTGCAACCTGCTGCCAACGGAAGAGGTTTAGCGCGGTATCAAGTGCAACACCGATACCACCAGCACCTACAAGGCCGATAACAGAGGATTCTCGAACGTTAATGTCCCAACGGAAGAGTGCGAGACCCCAAAATGCTGGAGCAACCTGCGGCCAGTAACCTTTAAGAAGGATACTAACGGTTGGAGCACCGGCAGCGCGAAGCGCTTCGATAGGGCCCTGATCTACTTCTTCCAGTGCTTCCGCGAGCAACTTGCCACAGAAACCGATGGAACGGAAGCCGATAGCAAAGGTACCAGCCAAAGCACCAGGTCCAAAGATTGCTACAAACAAAATAGCCCATACAAGTGAGTTTACTGTACGTGAAGAAACAAGAATGAACTTACCACACCAGTTAAGAACTGGAGATTTGGTAATGTTGTTTGCAGAAAGCAATGCAACCGGCACTGCTAAGAACAACGCGAGGACGGTGCCAAGCGATGCAATGTTCAGTGTTTCGATGAGTGCTTCGTGAATATTTTCTTGAGTGTATGACGCAAAGTCAATTGGCCACATGCGGGTAAATAAATCCTGCAACTGGTATGGTGCGTCGTAGAGAAATTCTGGAATAATCTCTACTGTACTCAGAGAAAATACAAGCAGGGAAACTACGCAAAGATACACCGTAAAGCGGGCAAGGCGCTGCCCGGGAGTGAAGCGTTCCCATGTCATAGTATCAGTCATTGAAAATCGCCTTTATCTTTACGGAAAGAAGTTCGCTAAGCATGATAAGTGCAATGATTGACATAAGAATCGCTGCGAGGAAATCATAATCAAAGCGCTGGAATGCAGCAAACAAAGTACCGCCGATACCACCAGCGCCGACAATACCAACCATGGTAGAGTTACGTAAGTTTGCATCGAACTGGTAGGTGGCAAAACCGATGAATCGGTTAAACACCTGAGGGAGTACTGCAAAAACAATCACGCTCATAAAAGGCGCACCAGCAGCTCTGATAGCTTCAACAGGCTTCAAAGATATTTCTTCAATAGCTTCGGCAAAAAGTTTGCCGATAAAGCCGATTGAAAGGAAGATCAGTGTAAGAATACCTGCAAGCGGACCAAAACCAACTGCTTTAACGAAAAGAATCGCAAAGATAACCGGGTGGAATGAGCGACATACTGCAATAACAGTACGAGCAGGCCATGTAACCCAGTCCGGCATAAGATTTCGTGCAGCACACATACCGATAGGCAAAGAAAAACCAATACCGAAAGCAGAAGCAATTACTGCAATTTCGATGGTTTCAATCAAGTTGCCAACAAGTAGTTTCCAACGCTCAAAGTTTGGCGGGATCATTTCGCCAAGAAAGTCAGCACCGTTCCCAAGACCATTAATGAAGCGTACCCACGTAAAATCAAGTGCATTCAAAGCATAGAAAACATAACAGGCCAGGACAAGCCAGCCGAGTCGTGTTTTTATACTCGCTTTGAATGGAGATTTTCTTTGTGCATCCGAGGTCATGAGAGCCAGTCCTCACCGCCATAAATTTCAGATAAGTGGCTGTCTTTGAGTGCAGATGGTGGACCATCAAAGATGATTTTACCTTTACTCATACCGATAATACGGTCGCAGAAGCGTTTAGCAAGGTTCACATCATGGATGTTGATGAGTACAGGAATGTGTTCAGTAGAAGAAACCTTCTTGAGCAGTTCCATAATCTCAACAGAAGTTTTCGGGTCAAGTGAGCTTGTTGGTTCGTCTGCCATAATGACGGCAGGGCTCTGCATCATTGCGCGAGCAATACCAACACGCTGACGCTGACCGCCAGAAAGACTGTCTGCACGCTGTGTTGCAAACTCACCAAGACCTACGTGGTCGATAAGTTTAAACGCGCGGGCAATGTCAGTTGGTTCAAATTTACGAAGCCAAGCACGCCAAACAGGAATGTATCCGAGACGACCACAGAGTACGTTTTCGATGACGGATAAGCGCTCAACGAGGTTGTATTCCTGAAAAACCATGCCGATGCGACGGCGCGCAAGGCGCAGTTCTTTACCAGAGCAGGTAGTAAGGTCGTGGCCAGCTACGGTGATGGAACCTTTAGTCGGTTCGATAAGGCGGTTGATGCAGCGCAAAAGAGTGGATTTACCGGTACCGGAAGGTCCGATAATACCAACAGTTTCTTCGCCAGAAACTTCAAAAGAAAGACCTTTAAGAACAGGTTTTCCTTTTACATATTCCTTTTCCAAATTCTCGATCAAAAGGGAACGAGTTTCCTCGTTCCCTTTAATGGTATTTTCAACAGGCACGTATGACTCTTATTTCTTTTTAGCTTTTTTGGCTTTTTTAGCTGCTTCTTTAGCAGCCATTTTTTTCAGGCCTTCAGCATTGTAGCTAGTGCCAGTTGCATCAGCGATGTCGCGAATAACTTTCCAATCAGCCTTGTAGGTGATTGGGTAGAAACGATCAGCGCCGTGGAATGACTTCTGCATGGACTCAGGGAAACGGTAGGTGCTGAATGCGCCAACGATTTTCTGAGCAAGCGGAGCACAAAGCTGGCTTGAGTAACCGAAAGATGAGGTAGGGAATTTAGGGCTGCGGTATACGATGCGAAGAGCATCTGCTTTAACGCGGCCAGCGGCTACCATGCGGTCATATACATCAGAAGCAACTGGTGCTGCATCGTAGTCACCATGTACTACACCGAGAATAGACTGGTCATGTTTACCGGAGTAAACAACAGTGTAATCTGCATCAGGTGTAATGCCTTCATTAGGGAAGATAGCACGTGGAGCAAGGTTACCGGAGTTAGAAGAAGCAGATGTGTGTGCTACTTTCTTACCCTTAAGGTCAGCTAAAGACTGGATAGGGCTGTCTTGTGGTACTACAACGATAAGGTTGTAGCCCTGGAAGCCTTCCGGGTAGCCTTTAACAGCCATTGGTACATAACCTGCGAGGTTAACAGCAAAACCGGTAGGGCCGGTTGAGAAACCAGCAATGTGAAGTTTGCCGGAACGCATTGCTTCAACTTCAGCAGCGTTAGACTGTACGGTGTAGTAAATTACACGCTTGCCGGTTGCTTCTTCGAGGTATTCCTGGAAATCAGCAAAAGCATCTCTGTAAACAGCAGGGTCTTCAACAGGAGTGTAGGTGAACACCAACGTGCTAGGATCCTTACACTCGTCAGCAGGAGCGAGGTCAGCAACGAGGTCTTTGTCCTCATCACAGTATTTGGAATCCAAACCACTACGGTTGGTGCAGTCTGCAGCGAGAGCAGGAACAGACGCTAACAGAAATGCCATGGCAACAAGCAACATAATTTTTTTCATGTGTTTCTCCAGCATAGAGCTAAGCAATTCGCACTACCAGAACAGTGTGCGATACATCGTTAAACGAAAAAAACTCGAACGACCTATTCTTCGCCTCTAATAGAGTATGTAACCGGTTAAGACAATAGAATCGGAAAAAGTTTTTCAAGTTAGTGGTTAGAAACATGTCAAAATTATGTCAAAAAAATAACAAGAAGATTATTTATTAATGTATGTTATCTGTTCTTATTGGTACGAGGATACAATGTGAGAAAATGTTGAAAGAAATTGCACAAATCGGGTGGATAATAGCTCCTAAATTGTAGTTTTTGTGAACACTGTTCCAATAGGTGTTGCTGTAATGGCAAAAGTTAGCGTCAGGAATCTTTTAATGATAGCTTTACTCTTTTTTGCAGCTAGAAAATTTTGTGTAGCCAAAAAACACATTGAAAAAATATGAACTTTTGAGAAGAATGCGTATATAGTAACGCAGTGCAAAGCCTACTTTGTGCGGCGTCTGAAAATCTTAGAAATAATCAGGAGAAAACGTATGCGATATATTTCAGCTTTTATTGTTTTTGCTTTATTGTTGGCACCGGTGTTCACCCAGACCTCTTCGGCAGCGCCGGAGCCTCCGAAACAGATTATTTTGAATGAAACTGGCAAATCTAAAGTTATGCCGACATCCGGTACTCTTTCTTTTTCTCAGGTGACTGTTGTGCTTCTTAAACAGGATCAGGGTAAAGCTCTGACTGCACAGGAAGCAAAAGATAAACTTGCTGAGCAGGCAAAAGCATTAACGGGCACCATTAAAAAGAATTTGGAGTTTGCAAAGTCCTTCACTAAAGATTTTGATGCAAATGCGTCCTTTTCCCCTCACTACAAGCGGATAGATTCTCAAAATACGATTATTGGCTATCAGGTTCGAACCAGCTACTCAATTACAGTACTTGATCTTAAAAAAGCTCAGGATGTAACTCAGGCTGTTTTGAAAAGTGGTGTGGAAGAAGTTTCACAGCTCTATACCCTGATTGATGAAGCCTCCCGTCGCACATGTGAGAAAGAAGCGTTAAAACAGGCTGTTGAGCGTGGTAAAGAACGTGCTGAAGTTATGGCAATGTTGATGGATAGCAAGCTTGGTGGAATCAACACTGCAGTTATCAATTCAGATGCTGCACCGCGTATGTACTTGGCAAAATCTGCTATGGTAGCAGATGAAAACATGTACGAGCCGCAGGCATCTACATGCAGTGTACGTGTTGAGCTTGTCTTTTCAGTCAAATAGCTTTCAAAGACAACCGGTAGATAACATTGCAGGGTAGCCGCAACATATGAAGAGACTACAGATTGTTCTGGTATTGGGGTTTTTGCTGCTTGCAGTAACTGCGCAGGCACAAAAGGTTATTGATGCTTCTCCGGTTGAGGTGCATGACTACATTAATACGACAACAGAGAAGTTTCTTATTCTCGATGTGCGAACCATTCAGGAATATTCTGAAGGGCATATTGCGGGTGCGGAATTTTTCCCTGTTTCAGCATCCAGCTTTAAACGTTCTGTGTTCAGTCTGCCCAAAAATGTAACGTATGTAGTGTATTGCCGTTCCGGTAATCGCAGTCAACATGCAAAAAAGATTATGAAAGATGCGGGGCTTTCGCTCATACATCTTGATGGCGGAATTCGTGCTTGGAAGCGAGCCGGATTTTCGATCTAAAAATAGATACGATACCAAGAGCGCGGTCAAATCAGGCCGCGCTTTTTTGTTACTCGATTTCTGTGTAATCGCGTAATTTGAGGCGTGAAATGATGAAGCTATCGATAATCATCTGGGTAAGGTAAAAAACTAGAATTGGAAATATCGAGGTTGGATGCGTCCCTGCATACGTCACGCTCCACAACGCCACAGAGAGCGACATGGGTTTTTCTGAGGTTATGAATATGGAGGTGACTTAATACTGAGTCATTTTTGGTATAAGTGTCGTTAACTGTGCTTAATAATTCTTAACTACATAGTCTGTTTTACTGTGAGGGATGATTAATCGTAAGCAATGGGTGGAGTTCTGCTGTTTCTGTCCGAAGGGTGTGGTAAAATTGTCACCAAAAAGGGGCAAAAAATGTACGACGACTATGCACGGATTAAAGGAATTGAATATAATGTGTTGCGTACTGATGTTCAGAATCCTTCTATAAAAGAACGGGAAGAATACTGTAAAGTGGTGCGCACTGCTCTTGAAGAAATGTTTCCTAATGCTGATGTACTTGTAACAAATACAGAGGCACCTGAGCGTATTTACTTTATTACAGACGGCACAACTTCGGCGGATACATGGGTTCAGGAATATGGAGATACTGAAATTAGAGCCATCAGTAGAGTTGCATGGGAACAGGCATTGGAAGATGATAAAAAAAATGCTGAAGCATGTGACCGACTGTAGCCATAAATTTACATTGTTATAAAGAGCCTTCCTAAATAGGGAGGCTTTTTTTGTGGATCACGAGGGAGCAAATTCAACGGATTTATAGCTTGGGGAGCACAATATACAGGTCGTCCGGCCGTTATTTTCGTATTATAGGGCAAGTCCTTTTACATAAGGGGGAGTGTTATGAGTACGCAAAGTAAAGAGTGTCGTTTGACTGTTGGTGGTTGTGTGAACTCTGTGCTGGCTCAGGCTCGGCTACGCATTCTTATTGTCGGTAACGGCATAGCAGGTAGTACGCTGGCAGCGTTGCTGTATCAGCACGGCGAAACTCCTGTAGTTGTTGAGCGAGGAAGTAAAGATGATGCAGGTGGGTATGCTCTCGGTTTGTATCCTTTAGGCGCGCGAGTTCTGCATGGGCTTGGTATGTACCGCAGGTACCGGCAGATAAGCCGGAGAATGGAGCGGTATGTACTGCACGAGTCAACCGGTGATGTGTTGAAAGAATTTCCGCTGGCCGAATTCACAGATAGGTACGGGGATATCCGCGGAGTGGATAGGGGCTTATTACTTGCTTTGTTACGAAGCACCGTTCCCCAGGAAAACGTATTCTACAATACAACGGTTCAGCATATACAGAACAACCCTCATGGTGCCGTTGTGACTTTTTCTGATGGTTCAGCGCATGAGTTTGATCTTGTTGTCGGAGCAGACGGGATGCATTCAGAGGTTCGAGGAATGATCTTTTCCCAAAATGAGTTCGCATACAAGGCGACGGGCTGGGGTGGCTGGGGCGTGTGGCGTTCCTTGGAAGGTTTTGATGAAGCGACTTATAGAGAACTGTGGGCTGATGGTTGGTTTATCGGACTCTATCCAGTCCAGAACAAGCTTGCCGTTTTTTTGGGCGGAAATAAGAAAGAACTCTCTACAACCACAGCCGCAGAGTTTGTAGAGATGCTGCGCAAGAAATTACCTGCCGGAATCCTGCATTCTGCCTTGCAGTCTTTGGAAGGGCTTGATTATGCATATTTTTGGGACATGGAAGATTGCCGTGCAACACAATGGTTTTCTAAGCGCGTTGTGCTGTTGGGGGATTCCTCGACTGCCTTTTTACCTACTGCGGGTATAGGCGCGTCTATGGCGATGAACTCAGCGTCTGTTCTTGCAGATGAATTGTCTCGTACTGATGTAGAGTATCTTGCTTTAGCATTGGAAAAGTATGTAATACGCCAAAAGGAACGGGTTGAAATGGCACAGAAGAACTCTCGTTTCCTTGCAAAACTAATGTTTCAGAACTCTTTATCTACCTCTGTAGTACGTAACTACTTAGTAAAGATGTATTCACTTCAGGGGTTATTGAAAGGTATCGGTAAAATAATGCGTTGAGTTAACCTCATAGTAATTAAGAGGTTAACTCTATATGTTGGATTATTGCAACGATACAGTGCGTTTTTTCTAGTAATGTTATCTATTTGTTAGCCGATAGGAAGATGTCGGCAGATTTTGCTGACGTATGTGCTGAATATAGAGCCATATTTCCATAGTGGTAATATGTGAATAAACACTTAGTTTTTCAAAGCTCACTTGGATAACAGTCAGTATAGACGTATGCTGACTGTTTTGTTGACAATATTAAAGGCATAAGAGGGCAGTTGATGCTTTTTATAGCATCAAGTCTGGATTATTGCGACCGGCACAATGGCTGAAACATGGGGTGGTTATTCCCTTTGCTTATCCACGGTTAACACAAATGAACAGGCACTGGGGGCAGTGACGTTCGTATTTGTTAGAAGGGTATACTATGTTCGATCGCATGAAGTTTAGGAATAAGATTATTCTTTGTTTGTGTATTGCAATGTGTGTTGTTTTTGGCGTGTATTCATTCCAGCTTTCTGGAGAAGCACGTGACATGTCTGTTGCACAGGCAAAGGCACAAGCTAAGCTTGTTGGGGGGAAATACGGTAACGAGGTAAAACTGGAGATCGAAGAAGCGCTTAACGTCTCACAGACATTGATCGAAGTTATCCGGTCAATGCGCACCAATCCTGAGACAATGGATCGAGACGTAATCGATACCATGATGAAAGAGTCTATTCGTAACGGTGAATCTTTTTATGGTATTCAGGCAGTATTTGAGCCGAACGGTCTTGATGGTCGTGACGCTGAACATGCTGGCAAACGTGAGTGGTGGGGGGCAGACGGACGATATGGTCCATATTTCTGGAAAGCTAACGGAACATTTAAGGCTGAAGATTTAACACAGCACAGTCCTGAAACAAACAGAAGCTGGTACATGGAACCTAGAGACAAACGTTCTATTGTACTAACAGAGCCATATTTTGCACCTGTTGCGAAAAAATACATGGCTACCATCTGTGTTCCGTTGTTTGAAGCAGGAAAATTCTTAGGTATTGTCGGTGTCGATTTTACCTTGTCTTCATTTGACGAGATGATTCAGCGAATTAAGCCGATGGGCACAGGGCGTGCTGCAATTATGTCTACAAGCGGCTACCTTGTAGCGCATCCAAATCCGGATCTTGTAGGCAAGAACATTACAGAAGCATTTTCTCCTGAAGATAGAAACAAGGTAAGTAATGCCGTAAAGAACGGAGAGTTTCTCCAGTTTACAGCAGTATCTCCTTTGGACGGCAAAGAGAACATGTACGTTTTTGAGCCGATCACTATTACAGGAACAGACAGCCCTTGGAGTATCCTCGTTATTATCCCTACAGAGACTATTCTTAAGGACGCAAACGAGTTTCTTAATTTCAGTTTGATTTTCTCAGTTATAGCAATCTTGCTTATTTCATTGGTGATTTTTGGTATTGTCACTTATCTCACCAAGCCGTTTGCATTATTGATTAAAGCTACACAGGATGTTTCAGCTGGTGATTACAATGCATTGCCGGAGGACGACCGTTTCTCTAGTGAGTTTCTGACATTGCATCTTGCCATGAAAGACATGGTACTCAAGCTGGTGCAGAATATGCGCATGGCTGATGATAAAACACAGGAAGCCGAGACTAAAAGCCGCGAGGCCGAGGTTGCTTTGGGGCAGGCTGAAGAAGCCCGTGCTCAGGCTGAAGTTGCAAAGCGTGAAGGTATGCTTCAGGCGGCATCACAACTTGAAGGTATTGTTATGCAGATTTCTTCTGCCTCTGATGAACTTGCAGCTCAGGTTGATGAAGCAAGCCGTGGAGCTGATGTTCAGCGCGAACGCACGACAGAAGCTGCTACCGCAATGGAACAGATGAACGTGACCGTTCTTGAAGTTGCACAGAACGCAGGTCGGGCAGCTGAAAGTGCTGATGAAGCCCGTGTTAATGCAGAGTCCGGTGGAGAAATTGTTGAAGGCGTGGTCAAATCGATTCAGCGTGTGAACGAAGAGGCGCGTAGACTGGAATCCGGTTTAGGTGATTTGGGTGTACAGGCTGAAGGTATCGGTAACATTATGAGCGTTATTTCTGATATTGCAGATCAGACTAACTTACTTGCCCTCAATGCTGCGATTGAAGCTGCACGTGCAGGTGAAGCAGGTAGAGGCTTTGCTGTAGTAGCGGATGAAGTTCGTAAACTTGCCGAAAAAACCATGCAGGCAACCTCTGAGGTTGAGCGAGCAGTATCTGCAATCCAGCAAGGAACCCGCGAAAATATCGTAGGTATGCAGGGTGCAGTTAAAACCGTTGGCTCAAGTACAGAACTGGCTGAACAGGCCGGTGAAGCCCTTGGTGCTATCGTCCGTATCGTAGAAGATACTTCTGATCAGGTGCGAACAATTGCTACCGCTGCTGAAGAGCAGTCTGCTGCTTCTGAACAGATTAGTCAGAACACAGAAGAGGTGAACAGAATCGCTGGTGAAACTGCTGAATCTATGAGTCAGTCAGCATTGGCGATGACAGAACTTGCGCGTCTTTCCGGTGAATTATCACAGGTAATTGAAGGATTGAAACGCGTTTAGACGATAAACACTGCTATTAAAAGAGCCTGACACATTGGTGTCAGGCTCTTTTTTTGTCTGTTGATCAACATTGCGGATGTTATTCAGCAGTAACGTACAGTGAAATATTATGACGGGATGTGCTTTGTCAGTACAAGTGTCATTGCTGAAGTGAAACAGCGTTTGCGAACCAGCAGTAGTACTAGAATTGACGCAAGGGCTGTTGATCCGACGATCATAAGCATAACGACGATCTGGTAGCGGACGGCTTCCTGTGGATCAACTCCAGCGAGGATCTGACCGGTCATCATGCCGGGAATGGAGACCAGTCCGACACTCATCATAGAGTTAATTGCCGGAATCATACCTGCGCGAAGTGATGTGCGAAAAATTTCTTCTGTGGCTTCTTTGTAGTCTGCACCATGGCATAGATACATTTCAACCTGATCGCGCTTTGAGCGTAGTTCTGAAAAGAACCGTTCCAAGGTAAGGGAAAGGGCATTCATGGAGTTACCAGCCACCATTCCACCAATAGGAATAAAATATTGCGGGCTCCACCAAGGATCTGCGCCGATAATAATCTTCGTAACAAGAATTGTGATGAGCGTGTAGCTGATCATTACTGCAAGAGTTGTGGGAGCAAAGTAGGCCACTTGCTTTTCTTTCACTCGCCCGTAGACAATATGCACAGAGAAGAATGTCATGATGGCGTAGACTGTCAGTACAAGGAATGCGTTGTCGAGGCCGAAAAGAATGTTCAGCAAATACCCCATTGCCAGCAACTGGGCAAAGGTGCGGATTACGCCTACAAATAAGTCGCGCTCAAGCTTTAAATGATAATACAATGATGCTGCTGCGGATATGCTTACAAGCCCGAGAGCTATGACAAGCTGTATCCATGATATGGAGATGAATGATGTCATGGAAGTATGCTCACAGTGCCGTCTGCAACGGAAATATGCATATGCGGACAGGTTGGATGGTAACTTGTGTGGTTCACCATCATGATTGATGTTCCCTGCTGCACCAGTTCTTCAGCTGCTTGTTCAACGCGCTCTCTGCTTTCAAGATCAAGAGAGCTTGTTGGTTCGTCAAAACAGATTACGTCAGGATCGGTAAGTACTGCACGGATGAAACAGAGGCGCTGTTGCTGCCCGACCGACAGTGTTTCGGCAGGTGCATCCAGCGAAACATTCTCCAACGCTAATTTTTTAAGCCATTGAAGAAGTCTTCCTTCTTCTGGCTGCATACAGTTCTTTCTGCTGTGTAGTGCAAATGGGAATAGCAGGTTTTGACGTACAGAGCCTGGTACAAGTGTCGGCTGTTGTTGCACGAATCCTATATGCGCACGCAAGGTGGGCGGGTAGAATGACGTAATTGGAGTGCCGCGTAATAGTATCTCCCCACCAGAGGCTTCTTCAAGACGAACAACAAGCCGTAGGAGTGTTGATTTTCCAGAACCGGATGCGCCGGAGATGAGAACAAACTGGCCTTGCGGAATATTGAATGAAACGTTGTGTAGACCGGCTCCACCGGGCCATGTGAAACTGACGTTCTTAAATGTCAACACCGGAGTATTACTGTGCGTGCCGGTTTGTGGTTCTGGTAATGGAGAGTGCATAATTATCTCGTTGGGTCTTGTTGATTGTACCTAAAAAAGATCAAGTTTTGTTTGAAATGCTTAGTATGGACATCTAAGGCAAAAAGGATGACATACATAATCCGACATAGATACTTCATCATGTCAAGCTTGTGAGGAAAGTGTGACTTTCCATAGAAGGTTGTTACCGATGGGCTATTCATAAGATTTTCTTCGCAAGGAAGTTGTCTAGTCTAAAAGTACCAGATTGATGACGTGTAATGTGCAATAAATTTGCAGAACCATAATCTTGCTATGTCATATGTTGTTATGTCAATGAATTTGATTTAAGATTTATATTTTATTTTTTCTTTTTAAAAACAATATGTTATTTTAGTTGAAGAAAAAAGTAAGAACTTATTTTTTTAGAGCTTGCAATTTGTACAGAGAGCTTCATATCTTTGCCTCTTGTACGTATTGTTTCACCAACTCGCATTTTTTAAAGACGGATTGAGCATGTATCAGGAACAAAATGGGTGTATCAGAGCCTTAGTAAATATATCAGATCAGGATCTGTTATGTTTTGTGAACGATTTTCAAGCACTGCTATGGAGAGTTGAGATTCCCCGTTCTCGAATTGAGATTTTGAATGAATTCGTCATCGAAGGGTTAGGTGAGGATACTTCACTTTTTATGAAGAATATATCCTTTAGGGATGAGTTATTGCTGCCTGGTGAAAAAGGGCGTGTAGATGCTTTTTTTGATAAAATGAAGGAGCGCAAAAGTGCTTCTACTGTTTTTCGTATTATCAACAAATCTGGTGTGCTCATGTGGCTTAAGCTCATTGGTACACGTAGTTCTTGCGACCCTAATTATTACCACGGCACATTAAGCGATGTTACAGACACTGCCGCAGTGGTAACAAAGATAGCTGAAGAAGAGCTTGTCGAAGGTGCACAAATTGTTTTGAAGGAAGATAAGGCCGCGGCAGTTGTGGCGCCAACCGGAAGCCAGTATGAAATCAATATTTCGGATGCGTTGATGGCTATGCACGAACGGTTGCATCAGCAGGAACATACGGATGGTTTGTTGTTTTCAGATGTGCAGACCCGAAAAAATAAAGTAAGCGTGCATTACAGTGGTAAAGTTTTTGAAGGTGCTGTTCAGGGAGAAATTTACCCATACAAGGGAACAATTGCTCAAGATATTGAACGGTACAATCTTAACTATCTTATTGTGGATGACACGCTGGACAGCATTAAGCCCATCGACTGGGCTTTGTTTGTTCCGCGTGGGATTCGTTCCTACTATGCCAAACCGTATTATGTACGGGGAGTGCTTCGTAGCGTGGTAATTATCTGTTCTAAAAAGACGGCTGCCTTTAAAGATAAATTGATTGATTCGTATGATGATGTTTTAGAGCCTTTCATGAAGGTTGCACGTCCTTGGCGTAGGCAGGATCACGCTAAAATATAGTCGACTAAATATATCGGGTTTAAGATAAATGACCCACAATTAAACCACCCTAACGAGAGTTAGGGTGGTTTTTTATTATAATTGGCTCACCCAATTGTATTTTTGGGTTACAAATTGATTAGATTGGGTCAATAGTAGCATAAAAAAACACTTTTTATTGTTATTGATTTTTTGCGCATGTAATTACCTACTTACTCTAACCTGTAGCAATACAGCAGAATCTGTGCTGGAGGGACTGTGAAAGGTTATCAGGAGTTATTGAAAAAGCTATCAGCCATTGTGCACGAACATAATCTTCAGCCCGGAGACCGCCTGCCACCGGAAAGGGTGCTTGCACCACTTCTGGGAGTCTCCCGAAATACGCTGAGGAATGTTTTGCATAAGCTTGAAGCATGCAGGCTTGTTTCCATTCGAAAAGGTAGCGGTACCTTTTTACATACATGTTTACTCGAATTTGAAGATGTACAGGAATCAAGCGGACATGACTCTGAAAGGCAAATGGCAGAACGAAATGAGGGGTCGTTTTTGATTCTCCCAATTGTTGCGGCACAGAGTGCAGATAATATAGGGGTGCGGCTTATTGATAAATTGCAGCAGGCAAATATTGCGCTGTCTCGCAGCCTGCTGTCCGGTGCTACACCCATGATCTACGACGATGTGCTGAGCTTTTTCCGTATTTTAGCGCAAGGTACTAATAACCAATATTTAGTGGCGGTTGTTGAGCATCTTTTCGCTTATTCAGATTCGTTAGGAACAACGATTACCAGATTGACGCAAGAGCAACGAAACAAGTTGTTCGCATCCCATGTGAAGTTAATTCATGCACTGCGGGAGCGGGATAGGGGTCACGCTGCTGAGATAATGAAAAGGTATATCTTGTTTTTTTCATACGCAGCCGAAGTGCATTGCAATGTGAAAGCAACAGATTTGGTTTTTGCTGCAATGCAGGAGTATGAGGGGGATTGGTCATGAAACTGACCAGAAGGGGCTTTCTCTCTGCACCATTTACATTTGCATCATCCGTTGATGAGACACCGGTTGATATTGTGAATGAACATCCGGACTCTATTGAAGTCAGTACGGAGCTCTTCAGCGAGTTTCCAGCCGAGTTGCTTGCAATGGAAGCAGAACGACTGGGGCTATCGCCAGATGCTGATAGCGACGAGGTGTGTCGGGCTATCCAAGCTGCCTTGGAAAGCTGCAAAAATTCTTCATAGAGTCTTGTTGATAGAACAAATGCATTCCGCAAGGGAATAGGAGGTCGCTAATGGAACGGTACGGGACTAATTATTTAGAAGAGCGAAAGCTTGTAAAACGGTGGTCTGGACCAACCCCAGCTCTGCTTAATCTACTTTTCACGTTGATCGTGTTTTACGCCACATGGTGGTTCTTCCATGATCCACGAGGTGTTATGCGCATGTATACTCCGTATGTTGGGTACATGTACACACGCTGGTGGCTGATCGTTATGATTTGGATGGTATACTTGTTCAACTTCTGGCCGTTTAAACGCAAATGGTTAGAATCTACTCACCCTCTCACTAAAGGGATCGTGCTCAGTGCGGTATCTGTGGGTGTGTTGTATATCCTCATCAAAGGCTTTTTTGAAGGCTTGCTCGGTAACTACGGGCTCGCATATTTTAATCCGGATCAGCTGGTAAAGCTTCCCGGAATTACAGAATTTTTTGCAGTAGAATATTCCTGTCTAGCTATTCTCATGTTTGCAGCTATTGCATCATGGCTTAGTCCTGCATGGGTTGTTGCAATGGAAGAAGAGCCGTGGAGTAAACTCCCACAGCCTGCAAAAGGGTTCAGTATGCTTATCTGCACCTTCTTCCTTTCAACCATTGTGTATTTTGTAACCATGCATCCACACATGGGTATTCTCTACCACCCTTGGCAGTCTTTTACATCTATTGCACCGCCATATTGGGAAAAGTTTGCTAATACTGTTTCCGGTAACTTCCATGTTTCATGGATTATGTGCTGTACGGTTGTTGTCTGGCTGGTTGAAACTATCTGGCAACGCTACCCGTTCAATCTTATCCGTCATCCGTGGTTACGACGCTTCGCGTTATTCTTTGGTATTATTGCTATTTCTCTTGCCATGCACTTCTTCTTGTACTTTGCACAGGAACTGACATGGGGTGAGGCTATTCGCGGTACCCGTCGTGCCTTTGCACCGGACTGGCGTTGGTTACACGTAGGCGAGATGGCTATTTTCTTCCTTGTTCCGGCTCTTTTCCTTCATTTCTATTGCGGTAACTGGCCAAAAAAATTCAGTATGCCTGTTAACGTGCTTGTGCGAACCATCATTACTTTGGTTGCCACTATTGCACTGTACATCGGCTACTACAAAGTTTCCCACTTGTTCCTCGGAACACAGAAAGGATTCTCGCATCCGCAGCAGTTTCCTATGATTCCTATGATCTGGCTCGTAAATATTTGGCTCGTAAACCACTGGTTTATGGACAACTGGCCGGGTTGGAAAATGGTTCCGAAAACTGTGGAAGAAATTGAAGCAGATCATGTAGCGCATCAGGCAGAAATTGATGATGTACGCTGGTCTCCAAGTCTCGGTGCCGGATTGGGTATGGGCGCGCTCGCAGGGGTAGCATTCTATGCATTTACCATCTACGCGCTTCCGGGTTTGTACGCAGCCGTCGATATTCTAAAGTAGTACAAGGGAGATATCTGTCATGACTACTAAAAAGAAAGAAGTGAAACGCCGTGACTTTTTAAAAGGCGCAGCCACCGGTGTTGGCGTTGGTGTATTCGCAGCCATGGGTATGTATTCATACTCTGATGCCCGTAAAGAAATGTTTCCAAAAGTGGAGCGTAAGCAAAAAGATATCGGTGTATGCCGTTCTATCCACGTTACAAACATTTCAGAAACAAGCTGGTTTGATAACGCCACATTGATTGGTGATATTAAAAAAGGTGGCGGGTTGCTTGTAAACCAGTACGACTACAACTGGCCACCGTTCGGTAATGGAAAAGGACTCGGCAAAGGTTCATACGCAGATGGTATGGCCAAGATTAAAGAGTTCCTTCCTGATCGTCTTGATGAGGCGTGGGACGTAGTTTTAGAGAATTGCATTCATCCAGAGAACGCTGGTGGGTACTCGTGCCTCGTTGAAATGGAAGAAATGGATGGTAACAAGCGTAAGTTTCTGCTGGATTCCGGCTGGTCATACAAATGGATGGACGAGTGCTTTAAGCGCGAAGGCATCGATACCATGCTGCGGAACAAAGAAATTGAAGCGTTGTTCATTTCCCACGAACACTTTGACCATTACTGGGGATTGCCGGTTACATTAAAATATGATCCGGAAATAACCATTTATATACCTGAAGGGTTTTATGAAGAAGGGCTGCAATACATTAAGGACTGCGGGCACAAAGGTGAGGTTCATACCGTTAAAAACGGATTATTTGAAGTCGCACCGGGATTTGCAACCTACGTATTCCCTGTTCCGATTATCTGCCGAGTGTACGGTGAACAGTCATTGTACTTCAACATTGCAGATAAAGGGCTTGTAAGTGTTACCGGCTGTTGCCATCAGGGCATTATCCGGTTCGCAGAAACTGCCTATCAGGAAATTGCGTACGAGAACGACAATTTCCATGGAATCTATGGCGGTCTGCATATCTCTCCGTTTGACGACTGGGATCCAAAATATGACGACTTAGTTATCTCCCTAGGGAAATACGGATTTGAGCGCATTGGCTGCAACCATTGTACGGGTGTGTTGTGTGCCAAGAAGTTCATTAACGCCGGCTACCCTGTCGTAGAAGGCACCGCTCAATTCCGTTCTAAAGACACAGCCTATCTTGGTAATGGTGATACCATTACATTTGGATAGCTCCCTAACTCCCCTGCACTCCCTACAAAGGGGATAGTAAGTCATTTGAACCGCCTGAAGCACTACGCTCCCGAAAGGGGCTTCAGGCGGCTCCCAGGAGTTTTTATGCGCGTGATTCCAAGTTCAATCTGTCCTCATGTTGCCTTGCAGGAACCGGATGTTGCGGCATCAGAAGTACTGAAGGCAATCATTGTCCGTTCTAATTTTATTCCGGGAATTCGTTTTCAGTTAGGGTGGCGCGGTGTCAAAGACTGCTGTTTCGCTTCTGATGCATGGACGATGAAACTCGCGGGGTATTCCGGTGTATTCGGAATTCGTCGAGCAACTGTTGTGGAACAGGACGGAGTTTCTGTCGGTGTTTTTCCTGTAAGCTATTTTCCACAGCCGGATGAGGACATAGTTGAATCATTTTCTGTTCAGGCAGGACTGATTACGCAATTGAAAGAGTATAAAACGTTGCTGCGCGAATATGTGAAGCATGAAGCCTTGTGTGATGCCTTTACGATAGGTGCCGTGCATGTTGCGGTGTTACCTGATGGAACAGGCTTTACGTTAGGTTTGGAGTCTTCATCGCGTTTAGCATCTGTTGCTGTCGATGGTGTGGTAGCTGGAGAGGGCACAGAGTTGGCAGAAGTAATTGCTGCCGGAGATTTTGATCAGAATATTCCCGCTTGGGATATAGCATACGATTTTTTCCGCGTACTTGCGGCCTCAGCTTCGTACTGTATGCAGCATCAACCGGGGAGGATGATGCAGCGTATCCGCGAAGGGCGTATGGTTCACTATACTGCCAAGGGCGCATGTTATGCGGTTCCGGACACGGATGAGCACGAAAAACAATTGGTACTTGAGTACGGCACCATTCCTGATAGTGCAAACACCGTCCTGCATGATCCGTCATGGAGTGACTCGTTGCATGATCTTTGGTGTCGTAATGAGCAGGTTCCTGAAGAATATGCTGAAGAAGCTTGGTGGCAGTCGCTACCGGATTCACAACACAAGAGTCTCGATAAAAAAGTACTCGGAATTGTGGATAAGCCACGCCTGATTATTCTGACTGGCTTTTTGGGTTCAGGAAAAACAAGCTTTTTACGAGAATTCATAGAGTACCAGATTGCACGAAATCAGTTTGTAGCAGTTGTGCAGAACGAAATAGGCAAGCAAGGGCTGGATGGCAAAATCCTCGGGCAGGAATATGCCGTAACAGAGGTGGATGAGGGCTGTGTATGTTGTTCGCTTGTAGGCTCGTTAAAAGCCGCAGCGATTGAACTTACACAGATATTCCAGCCGGACTATATTGTTGTGGAAACGACAGGGCTTGCAAATCCGGCTAACTTGCTTTCAGAGATTGCAGAGCTGGAAGACTTGATTGTTTTTGACTCTGTAACCACGGTTTTTGATGCTGAAGCAGGCGTGCGGTGCCTGAAAAACTTTGAAGTTGCACGGAGTCAGGCTGCTATGGCAGATACAATTCTGTTGAATAAAGTTGATCTGGTCACACAAGAGCAGCTGGCACTTCTGCATGAAGAGATCCGTAGAATGAACCCTCGGGCATCTGTTCTGGAAACTGTTCATGGTGATGTACATCCTTCTGCATTGGAATCCGATGTTCCCCGAAATGCGAGGGAAAAAAGGATGCCATTGTTGCTGACAGATTTGCGGAACCATACGCACGACAATATGTCTTCAATCTCAATTAAACTTCCGAAGGAAATTGAGAGGGAGGCTTTTGAGACATGGATTCAGGCTCTTCCTGAAAAAGTGTATCGCGTTAAAGGTGCACTGACGTTCATTGGTGATGAAAATCCGAGCGTTGTTCAGTACGTAGCAGGGCGGTACGATATTACTCCGCATCCTTCAGATGCAATGTCCGACTTTTTGATTGCAATAGGACAAAACATTTCAGAGAGCGAAATTCAGCTTGTAGTCTAGCGACAGAGCAAACTACTGAGCGAACTGCAAAGCTGCCCACGTAACCTAGTGGTGCTTATTCGCTGTTCTTCACGCTCGTTCCTTATTTATTACATAACGCAAAATGTCCCGCATGAGTTGTTCTCGTGCGGGACATTTTTATAGAAATTCGGGCTAACCTTTAACGTCGTGGTCAACAATACAGACCCCTTGGCTCTGGATTTCCTCAAAGATATTGTAGCTTCTGTAAAGCGCTGCACATTGCCATTTTTCAATGGGCTGCGAACTTACAAGTTGCGCCGTCTCTGGAATGGCTTCATGTTTTTTGCTCGCAGAACAAAAATACACCTTAAACGAATTGTCAGCATCTTTGAAACAATCAACGAGCATGGCTGACTCCTGAAGTTTGAGTTATAAAAAAAACGTATTATAAAATATACGACTCTGACGTGAAAAGTCCAATTAGAAGTTTGGAACTTGAATCGTCGGAAACCGTGTGTTTAAAGGGATTCTCCGTACTAATTTAGCAGGTTGAGAACTCTTTATGATCATATTTTTTATAACTATAAAAAAGATTAGGTATTTTTTGAAAACGTGCTCGAAACGGTCGTATCTTTTGGGTTCGTGCTGAAGGAGTTTCAGGCTCCTGTCTGCCAGAAGTGTTTATGTTGAATGAGCCACGCGATTGGGTGTTTTATACCCTTTGGGAAGCCATTTGTAGTAGTTGCTGTAGGTTCATATTTTGCCGATGTATGCGTCAGTTTTTTTTACGATTGTAAAAAGACCTGACGTTTTTTTTGCGTAATAGGAATGGTGTAAAAATCTAACTATCTGTTTTGAAAGACTAAAAGTATGGCATGTGTTTTGCCTTTATCTCATAAAGTGGAATGACCATAAGCCTTGTAATGACTTTCTATAGTGTGGATTCGTACATGATTGCATTAAGCCGTTTATCAAATTTTTTTGTGAAGTACTTTGTACCTAAAGAAGAAGCCGGATTGCGGCGGTACAATGTGCTGCGGTTTAAGATGATTGGTCTGTTTGGTTTGGTCGCTCTTGTTCCATTATGCCTTATGGCGTTAATTAATTTTCATATCTACAAGTCTTCGTTGGATAAAGAACAGCGTCTTTCCATGTTGAGCCTTGTAAATAAAACAAAATATTCTTTTGAATTGTATTTGAATGAACGTCTTTCTGCTGTGAGCTTTATTGCAGCAACCCATAGCTTTGAAGAGCTGTCAGATACACAGAGCATCAGGAAGATATTTCATACGGCAAAACAAGAATTTGAAGGGCTTGTTGATCTAGGACTGATCAATTCTGAAGGAAAACAAGTCGCCTATGCCGGACCATATAAATTGTTGGGAAATGACTACTCAGAGCATGACTGGTTCAATGAAACCAGAGTGCGTGGGACATATATAAGTAGTGTGTTTTTGGGCTATCGAAAGTTACCTCATATTGCCATAGCGGTTGAAAGTGTAACCGCAGGTGGTGAGCCGTGGGTTTTGCGGGCAACCATCGCAACGGAGCCCTTTTCGAAGCTTATTTCTTTCATGAACTTAGCCCCGGGAGTGGATGCGTTTTTGCTTAACCGAAACAGAGTGCTTCAAACGGAATCTCGATTGTTCGGCTCTGTCTTAAGCCCTGTTCCATTCCAATTGCCTCACGCAGAGTATCGAGGCGGCAATGCGCTTCTATCGACTGATAAAGGTGATTTTTCTGCTACCTACGTAAACTTTATGCAACCTGAATTTGTGTTAATGGCGGTACGTCCTGCGGCTCAGGCAACCGGCGCATGGTTTTCGTTGCGGACTGATTTGCTCGGTGTCCTTATTGGCGGCGCAATTCTTATCACCATAGTTGCCTTCGGGCTGACAAATATACTTATTCGCCAGTTAATTTTCGCGGATGAATGCCGTGAAAATATATTGAAAGAGATTGAGCACACGCAAAAACTGTCTTCAATTGGTCGCTTGGCAGCTGGTGTTGCGCATGAAATCAATAACCCGCTTGCTGTCATAAAAGAGAAATCCGGATTGATGATGGATATTCTGGCGAGGTCACCCGCAACAGAAGTAACTGGTGTGCTTGAACGGCAGATAAACGGAATTACTTCGTCAGTAGAGCGGTGTAGCGCTATTACGCACCGGCTTCTTGGATTTGCCCGTAAAGTTGAAGCAAAAAATGAATGGTTGAGCGTAAATGAGATAGTGAGCGAAGTACTTGAATTTTTGGAAAAAGAAATCACTAAACGTTCAATCTCTATAAATATGATGTTGGAAGAATCGTTGTCAGAAATTGAGTCCGATAAGGGGCAGTTGCAGCAGGTATTTCTTAATATTGTCAGCAACTCTCTGGAAGCAGTAGATGAGGGCGGAGTCATATATGTTGAGAGTAAAACCGTAGAAAACGGGGTCAAAATTATTATCGGCGATGATGGTTGCGGCATGAGTGAAAACACTATGAGCCGAATATTTGAACCGTTTTTTACCACAAAGAGAAACGCCGGAAACGGACTTGGATTGGCTATTTCATACGGCATTATCCGAAAGTTAGGCGGTGATATTTCAGTAATCAGCCATGTGGGAACCGGTAGCGTGTTTACCGTAACATTGCCGTTCTCAGCTGAGTCAAAGGCTTAGGATTACGAGCTGTTTTGAGTCGTTGTTGATACGCCTCGCCGCATGGGTGTCGGTATCAGCAGCGACAGAGCATTAAGGAGGTCGTTATGCAGAATGTTTTTATGTTTCTTGAGAATTCGTTTACGGCAGCTACGTTTGCGGAAGCTGGCTTTCATTCCACAGCACGGGATATTGCAAAACTTCCAAGCCCTGCAGAAGGGTGGTTTGAAGAACAGATGGTGTGTGCAGCAATGACAGAAGGTGACTGGACTGCCTGCGTTGATCGGGAAAAAAAATCTACTGTTTTTGACATGATGGATAACTATTTTGTTCCGTTGACGTTCGCAGAAGCTGGACAGCCGGATGTTGCATTGCAGCTTATGGGCAAAGAGGTTCCGCAGCCTGAATGCGAGTACGAATTTGTGTCCTTTATGGAAACAGTAGGGCTTAGACCAGATCAGATACGCTATGGTCTTGTAACCATTTAACGTGGAGTTGAGTAGAGATGCGCGAAATAAAGCTATTGCTTGTGGATGATGAACAGGACTTTGTAGAAACTCTGGCAGAGCGTTTACGTCTGCGTGATTTTGGCTCAACAGTCGCGTTAGACGGTGAAACGGCGTTATCTATTGTACAAGAAGGAGTTCCGGATGTTATGTTGCTCGACATAATGATGCCGGGTATTAATGGACTGGAAGTGCTTGAACGGGTCAAAGAAAATTATCCCAATGTTCAGGTAATTATTGTAACAGGCCATGGTGGTGAAAAAGAAAAAACGCGGGCAATGCAATTAGGCGCTTTTGCCTACATGACAAAGCCAGTAGATTTTGAAACACTAATCATTACGATCATGGCAGCGTTTGAGCAAATAAATGTAGAACCATAGTGATGCCTCCTGTGTGGAATGCACAGAGTAGATATTGGTTATGGCATTGGCGCACTTGTATAATGGGTCTACCTGCATGATAAGGTCGGCCCGTTATTTTTTTATGGAAAGCAGTAAAAAGGTTGTAAGCATGTTTTCATTACGCACGAGAATAGCGTTGTTACTGTTCTGTGTTATTGCTCTAAATCTGGCAGGTGCAGGCATAACATTGTGGTACACCAACCGGACGCAAAGTTTGCAAGTGCAGCTTTCTGCTAAAAATGTGGCAGCGTTGGAAGCATCACATGGTTTGTCTGCATCACTGATGGATCAAAAGGGAAACACTACCTACTACCTGCTTTCACATGATGATTCATGGTTAAAAGAGCTTAATGCTAAGCGCGAACTTTTTGAAGGATGGCTTGTTAAAGCAAAGGAATCTGCTTTTTCTGCTGAAAGCCTTCTTGTGCTTTCTGAGTTGGAATCTTTGTATGCAGAATATGATGCCAGCAGAAAAGAAGTTATTGAAAGTTACAAGCAGGGACATCCGGACGCCGGAGCTGAACTGCATTGGAAAATTCGCGATGAATTCAACACATTGTTGCTTTTAAGCAAAGAGTTCAGAACGCTTTATGTGCAGGCTATTGAATTGAATCGTAAGGAGTTTTCGGAAGAAGCTGAGATAGTCAATAAGGTAATTATGGCCGGTTTGATTTTATCGGCAATTATCGAGCTTTTCCTTATCGTCTTTTTATACAGAAAAATTTTAGATCCTATTCGAAATCTTGCTCATGCCACGGGTGAGGTTGGTGACAGTGCTTCTCCTTCCACTAAAAACGATGTGCTTACATTAAGTAACAAAGTTGAATCGTTAATCATACATATTGATGACACCCAGAAAGAGCTTGATGCGAATAAGGAAACGCTCCTTCAGTCGGAAAAAATGGCGCTTGTCGGCAAGCTTGCAGCGGGTGTTGCCCATTCCATCCGAAATCCACTTACTTCTGTAAAGATGCGACTGTTTTCTTTGGAAAGGTCGTTACAGTTGGATGGACAACAGCAGGAAGATTTTGATGTTGTGAGCGAAGAAATTCTGCATATTGATAACATTATGAAAAACTTTCTTGAATTTGCCCGCCGTCCAAAATTAAAAGCGAAAATTCAAAGCCCATCTGAAGTTGTCGATACGGCACTTAGGCTCCTTAAGCACCGGTTTGAATCGCAGGAAGTGAATGTTTCTGTTGAGCGAACAGGACTTTTACCTGCGATACCTATTGATGGTGGACTGTTAAAAGAGACACTTGTTAACTTGATTCTGAACGCTTGTGATGCAATGGTTCAAGGAGGCTCGATTACTATTACGGAGAAAACGGATGTGGTTGAGCCGCTTGGAACAATCGTTTTTATCAGAATCGAAGATACAGGGCCGGGGATTGCTGAGGATGTTATAGAACAAATTTTCGAACCGTTTTTCAGTACAAAAGAAGAGGGTTCAGGGCTCGGGCTTGCCATTGCAAGACGGATTGTGGAAGAGCATGGCGGCTGGTTGCATGTAACGTCTTCTGAAAATAAGGGCACAACATTCTTACTCGCGCTTCCTGCAACAAGAGGGAAACATGGCAAAAATTCTCTTAGTAGATGATGACGCTCAGTTACGTAAAAGTTTTCAGAATATTCTTCATACTGAAGGGTATGAGGTTGTGGAAGCGCATTGCGGTGAAACTGGTGTTGAATTGGCCGAAAAAGAAAGGCCGGACATTGCCGTGTTGGATGTTCGACTTCCGGGTATGAACGGGCTTGAGACTTTTAAGGCTCTCCGTGCGTTGTATCCTGATCTGCCGGTTCTTATTATGACGGCATACGGCACCACAGATACTGCCATCGAATCAACAAAGATGGGGGCGTTTGATTATGTCATGAAACCCTTTGATGTTCCGGAAATTTTATCCCTTATCGAAAAAGCAATTCAAGCTGCATCAGCTCATGCCCGTACTGCCCCTATGCCATCAAATACACCTATTCTTCTTGGAAAAAGCAGGGCGATGCAGGATGTCTGCAAAAAAATTGGACGAGCTGCACCAACGGATGCCACCATTCTTATACGTGGAGAATCTGGCACTGGTAAGGAGCTTGTTGCACAGGCAATCCATAAGCATAGCTTGCGTTCAAAGGCACCATTTCAAGTTATTAACTGCGTTGCTATTCCAGATACGTTACTTGAGAGTGAGTTGTTCGGGTACGAGAAGGGCGCATTCACCGGTGCGACTCATCGTAAAGCGGGTAAGATTGAACTGGCAAACGGCGGAACAGTCTTCTTAGACGAAATCGGCGATATGCCGACTTCAATTCAAGCTAAAATTTTACGCCTGCTACAGGAACGGCAAGTAGAGCGACTGGGTGGTAGCCATCCTATATCTGTAGATGTTCGAGTTCTTGCTGCTACAAACAAAGACTTGGAACAGGCTGTTGCAAATGGAGAGTTCAGGGAAGATTTGTACTACCGTTTGAATGTAGTAAACATCCCCCTTCCTCCAATCCGCGAGCGAACAGAGGATATCCCTATGTTGGCTGAGCATTTTCTGTCCATGCACTCCAGCGCATCAGACATGCATAATCCCGGTTTGACCGATGAAGCTTTGGCTATGATGCAAAAATATTCATGGCCGGGGAATGTTCGTGAGTTAAGCAACAAAATGCATAAGGCGCTTATTTTTAGCCGTGGTCTTCCACTAGATAAAGACGATTTTGTGAAGCTTGTAGAGGGAGCCGCTGCTACTCCTCAAACTGTAGGTGATGAGGAAGACGTTCGCTCATGGGTGACACGCACGTTACTTACAGAGCATCATGAAAAGACTTTTGAAACGCTTGCAGATCGCTTTGGGGCGATTGTCATTTCTGAAGCACTTGAACTAGCTTCGTGGAATAAAACCCGTGCGGCAAAATTGCTTGGAATGTCCAGACCGACATTGCTAGGCAGGATTGAAAAGTATGGGCTGAAGGAAAATGTGCGTTAGGGGGTTGGTGCTTTTTCAGATGCCTGTAACGTGTGTGGTATCTAGTTTGTTTGTGAGTGCATAAGATTGCGCCATCCTGTTTGTTGAATAGATTCTTAAGAGTAAACCCCGTATGCATGGTTATGTGTACTCAACAGATTGAACTGTAAAAAAAAATTACATCAATCGTAAAATATTCTGACGAAAGAGTGTGCCACTTTGAGGCGCACTCTTTTTTTATGTCCTCATAAAAGTATTGTAAATCAATATGTTAATTGTTTCCTGTTCGGTTGTAATGTTTGGCACACCACTTGCCTAATAGAAGGCATGGTATGCAATGTAACTCTATATAACTTCTCGACAGTGCTTGTTGTCCAAGCTCGTCACTCTAGCATGTGGGATGAAAAGATTGACATCTTCTTTTCATTATACGGCGGGATTGGGAACGGCACCTGTGGAGCTAAGCATCCCGTAGTTAGCCAGAGAGATATTTTTTTATCTTTTACTACGGTTTGCTGCTCTGTTGGGAAGGCTAGCATTGTGTCTGGTTGCATTGCATACCTCTCTTTTTCAACGACGGCACGCCTGTTGGGTAACGTTACTGTTCCGTACGACCAACAGAAGCACTTGCTAGCGAGAATTTCGATGTTTGCTGAAGACATTGTAGGGGCAAGTTGTTTTGTGTTGTCATGCATAGCTACGCGGGAGGGGTAAGGATATGTATATTTCCTCGCATAACTCCTTCCGCTGGCTTGCAACAAGAATCTTCCTGATTGGTATCGGTCCTCTTTTTATCCTCTCTGTTGTTTTATGCAGCCGTGTTGTCCAAAATTTTCTGGATGATGCCGCAGCCCCTGCACTTCGGTATGCGCAGGCGATGGTTGAGAACAAAGAGGTTCATACTACGCAAGAGTTGCGTGAAAAGCTGTCAATGTTGCTTCCCGACGGGCAGTGGATCATCCAGAACGAATCCAATGAAATTACATCTTCCAATATTGAAGATAGCGCTGAGCAACTACGACTGGTGGATGCTGTTCACCTTCAGAATGGTGATCATTCAAGCTCAATATATGCTCCAAAATTACCACTTCCAAACTCCAGTGTGTGGCTGCACGTCTATATGCCGGAATCGGGCAGTGTTTTTTACGGAGTCTCCATAGAGTCTCTGTTACCTGGTGCAACCTTTTCCTTTGGCCTGTGTCTGACTCTGTTTTTTTCTCTGCTTGTTACATCCATCTTTAATTCCGTTATCTTTTCAAGTTTTGTTCATGAAAAACTCGCTCAGGAGACAGTGCTGCGGGAAAAGCTTGAGCAAAAATTGATTGAATCCAACCGGCTCTCTGCCCAGACAAGAGTTGTCGCGGGGATCGCGCATGAGATTAACACACCACTCGCGATCATTATTCAGGAAGCTGGATGGGTGAAGGAACTGCTTGAAGATCTACAGGAACATGTCGAATTGCTTAATAAAGAGCCTAGAAAAGCGCTGTGTGCAACGTTTGCAGAGATGGATGCTTCGCTGAATGTGATGTGCAAGCAGGGTAAGCGATGTGCGGATATTACGCATGGCTTGCTGCGAATGTCGCGTAAGGGTGCTGAGAATAAAGCTGAAGTGGATGTGAATGTGGTTGTTCAGGACGTTATGCACTTATTGCAGCCGAAGGCTTTAGAGCTTGGGATCGAGTTTAAATCGCAAATCAATGCCTTTGTGCCTGCGTATGCATCGTCCGGTCATGTGCAACAGATCTTGTTGAACATTGTTAACAACGCCATTGATGCTGTAGCCGCGAGCAATAGAGAAGTGCGCAGGGTTACCGTATCTACATTCAGCACAAAAGAGACGGTTCTTATCCGTGTGACAGATACAGGAGTAGGACTTTCTCTTGAGCTTAAAAATAGAATTTTCGAACCATTTTTCACAACAAAGGCAGCGGGGCATGGCACCGGTCTTGGTTTATCAATCTCCCATTCTCTTGCAAGGCGGAACAACGGAAAGCTTACCGTGGAATCAAGCCCAGAAAAAGGAAGCAGTTTCACGCTAACTCTGCCAGTGGCAGAAGTAGATTTTTTACCTGCATTGTAGGCGTCCAGACCAAGGAGAAGTGATCACATGGAAGAATTAAAAATATTACTAGTTGATGATGAGCCGGATTTTTTATCCGTAATTGCGCGCAGGCTGGCACGAAGAAATGTTTCAGTAAGCGTTGCATCCTCCGGCTTGGAAGCACTGGAAAAGTTGGAAGCAGAACCTGTAAAGGTTGTTGTTTTAGATGTGAAGATGCCGGGCATTGACGGCATTGAAACACTGCGGCGGATCAAAGAACTCATGCCTGATGTGGAAGTAATTATGCTGACAGGCCATGCAGATCTCGATGTTGCTATCAGTGGAATGGCACTGGGGGCATATGACTATTTGTTGAAGCCTGCTGACATCGATGAGCTCATGTTCAAAGTTCATGATGCTGCAAATGTACATAATTCACACCGTTCTTAGCATTACGCACAGAACTTGTGGTTAGTTATCCAGGAGGAAGTTATGAGGAAATTTTATGCTGTATTTATGGCCGCTTCGCAAGCGCATGCGAGGTGGGAGTTAGAAGTTTCGCACAATATATTGCGAAGCAAAAAACGTATGCTGATACTTTTGGCGCTCGCGCTACCGGCAATTCTTGTGTCTCTGGCAGTGGCTGGCGATGTGATGCCGGAAATTTTAGGCGGAAAAAAGGCATACTCACCTGCTTTTTACACGCCTGGAATTTTTGCAGTCTCAATTGTTATCGGACTCTTCGCAGGGCTTATCACCGGGTGTATCGGAGCTGGCGGCGGTTTTATTATTACTCCGGCTCTTATGAGTGCTGGCATTAAAGGTATCTTGGCAGTAGGTACCGACCTTTTCCATATTTTTGCAAAGGCAATTATGGGGACTGTTATTCATAAAAAACTCGGTAATGTCTCACCTAAGCTTGCTGGAGCCTTTCTAGTAGGTTCTCTAGGCGGGGTTGTCTGTGGTGGCCTTGTAAACAGGGCACTATACGAAATTAACCCTGTGCTAAGTGATGCCTTTATTAGTGCCATTTATGTTGTGCTGTTAGGGTTCCTTGGCTTCTATTCTTTGATCGATTTTTTGAAGCTGCGTAATCAGGACGACGGCGGTGATGCTCATGGTTCTACTCCGGCAGACGGACAGGGACTTGCGTCTAAACTGCAAGGTGTAAACCTTCCGCCTATGATCACCTTTGACGAAGATCTGGTTCCGGGTGGCAAGCAGATTTCAGGTGTGTTTGTTGCAATCTGTGGTGTTTTTGTAGGTTTTGCTGCGGCAATTATGGGCGTTGGCGGCGGGTTCCTTACCTTCCCTATGTTTGTATATGTTCTGGGTGTTTCGAGCTTTACAACTGTTGGTACAGATATTTTACAGATTATCTTTACCGCCGGTTTTGCTTCCATCACACAGTACGCCATTTATGGCTTTATCTTCTATACACTCGCAATGGGCATGCTTTTAGGCTCCTTGCTGGGTATTCAGCTTGGTGCACTCACAACACGCGTTGTAAAAGGCATCTATATCCGTGGATTTTATGCAACAGCAATTTTAGCAGGGTTCGTTAACAGACTGTTGGCATTGCCTGCAAAATTACAAGAAATGGAAGTGCTGGATATTTCTCCGGAGTTTGCACAAACAATAGCAACATGGGGCAACTACGCATTCTTTATTGTGGTGACTATTTTTGCTCTGTGGGTAATTTCTAAATTCGTTACCAACATACCAACACTGAGGAGGGATTAGTGATGCTAATACGAGATCATAAAAATTTCATGCTTGGGTTGGTGATGGCCATAAGTTTTGGATGCGTATTTGCGGGAATGTTTATGCCTTGGTTCGGTAACGGCAGGAGTGCATTTCAGGCTTCGGATGATTTGTTTAACTCTATCTCAAAAGGCTCTACGCATTACATAGGCTTTTTGAGAGAGAACAATCAGGCGGTTGAAAATACCGCGGTCGCAGTTTCATTACAGTTTAGTAGTCAGGAGGTTGCTCAGCAGGCAGCACTGTTGCTCGAAAATACAGGTAATGTTGTAATGAAAGATGAAACTAGCCTTGAGTTTTCAGGAACTCTCGGTTCCATGCTTTCATCCGCAATTACAGATAGCGATACTGCCTTCTATAATGATGAAGCAACGCTTATGAAACGGTATGGTATGCTTCCTAAAGTGGTAATGTATAGATGGTGGCAGACCCTTAAAGAAACAGAAAAAGCACTCAAACGTCAGAAAATGTTCCCAGAGGCGGTTGTGGTAAATGCTGTTATCCTGAAAGGGGTGGAAGTGGGGTATAACTATTTTGGTATTGAACCAAAAAGAGCCTCGAATAGTTATGGAATTCTCTCCTTTGCTTTGATCTTTTATGTTATCTACACACTATGGTGGGGATATGCACTTTTCCACTTATGTGAAGGTGTTGGACTCGCTATGAAAGGTGGCTCTAAAAAGGAAGTGTAGTGAATGAAGATCCTTCATCAAGTTTTACATTGCTTGAAGGGACTTGCTGAAACGACTCAACGCCTCTTCTCTTCCGATAATGACGGAGGGGAAGAGGTTTTGCAGCAAGATTTTACTAAAGCAGCGTCCAATTTTAAACGCTTAATAAGTGCGAACAATAAAGCTCTGGACGTCATGGCGCAGATGGAGCTGACATTGGCGGAAGGGGACGAGTTTGACGCGACGTATGTTCGAACTCAAGTTACACGCGTCAATACTGCTGTGTACCAGCTTATTTCGAGCATTGAGGGATATTCTCCTGAAAAATTTGCTCCGATAAAAAAACGCTTTTTGGAGATTCAAAAAACGTTGAACAACGAGCTGTTGAGTATTCCCTCCAGTACAGAGAGTCCTCTTGTCATGCCTTTTTCACAGATTACCGCAAGCGACGCATCTGTTGTAGGCGGGAAGGCTGCAAATCTTGGTGAATTGAAGAACAACGTCGGTGTACCGGTTCCCGATGGCGTTGCAACAACCTCGAACGCTTTTTGGGTGTTCATGCGTCATAATGAACTTCATGAAGTGTGCGACCGCAGATTACGACAAGTAACGTCTCACTCCCTTACAGAACTGTATGCAGTGTGTTCAAAAATTCGTCAGGATATTATGAAAGCCTCTGTGCCGGAAGAAATTTCTACAGAGATTCTTCGTCTGGTCAAAGACATGGGTGATTCTTCCCTACACTCTTTTGCCGTCAGAAGTAGTGCTGTCGGTGAAGATGGTCGGCATCACGCATTTGCAGGGCAGTATCTTTCCCGTTTGAATGTTGCCAATGATGAAATCCTTGCTGCATGGAAAGAAGTTGTCGCGTCTAAATATTCTCCCGAAGCGGTTGCTTATCGTAAAGCAAAGGGGCTTGCGGCACGTGATCTTGCTGTGTGTGTTGCCATTATGCCAATGCAAAACGTGATAGCGGGCGGAGTAATTTACAGTACTGACCCGATTGCCTGTTCACAGAACGTATCCACAATCCATGCCGCTTATGGACTGCCAAAGGGTGTTGTGGATGGCAGAGTTGCGGCGGACATCGTTACAATGCGTAAGGATCAGAGTGAAGGCGCGGCTGTTGTTGAGCAGGATATTGCTAATAAAGAGAAGCAGTATGTTTCTGTAGATGGAGGCGTTGAGCTTGTTTCTGTTCCTCTGAGTTTGCAATATGTTCCAGTGCTAACGCTTGATGAACTTAAATCGTTGCAGAGTTATGCTGCGAGGATTGAAAAGCATTACGGCTGCCCGCAAGACATTGAATGGGGGATGACTAAAGACAGAGAGATACTGTTCCTTCAAAGCAGACCCTTGTTTCAGTCGTCGTGCATAGAACATTCAATTGAGGTTGCAGAACCTTTGCTTCTTTCCGGTGGGGATACGGTTTCTACTGGTGTCGGGTATGGAGAGTTAGTTTTTGTTCAACGAGAAGTAGACGCACTGATGTTTCCAGAAGGTGCCATTTTGGTTGTTCAGTATGCATCACCAAGGTGGGCGCCGCTGTTGTCAAAAGCCAGTGGTGTTATTTCAGGAACGGGCTCACGTGCGGGGCATCTTGCAACCGTTGCTAGAGAGTATGGAGTTCCGGGAATTTTTGGAGTCGGGAATGTTGAAAATCTAGCCTTGTACAAGGGCAACGCTACGTTGGATGCACAATATAGAAAGGTGTATGCAGGGAAAGTGGATGCGCTGTTAGCGCTATGGAGTCAAAAAAGTCGTTCCATGAAAGGCACCCCTGTGTATGAAATGCTTGCATCAGCGGTGGAGAAAATTGTTCCGCTGCATTTAACCGATCCAACAAGTCCTGAATTTACCGCAGAAAACTGTACAACACTTCATGACATCACACGATTCTGTCATGAATACGCAATCGATGAAATGTTTCGAGTCGGACGCGATATGCATATTCCATCTGGTAAGACAAAACAGCTTTATGAAAAATGTCCCATGCAATATTGGGTTGTGGATTTAGATGATGGTTTCATAACGTATCCGACGGGGAAATTTGTAACATTTGATAATATTTCTTCTGTTCCCATGCATGCCATCTGGAAAGGGATGACGGCTGTAAAATGGGCAGGTCCGCCACCTGTAAGCGCGAAAAGTTTTTTAACTATTCTTGCAGAATCTACGTGTGATCCTTCTCTTGTTCCAGATGCAAGTTCTATCTACACCATGCGTAATTACTTTCTCATAAGCAGCAAGTTCTGCTGCCTACAGTTCCGGTTTGGCTATCATTTCTGCACAGTGGAAACTCTTGGTGGGAATGTATCCGCAGAAAACTTTATATCAATGAAGTTTTCCGGTGGTGCAGCTGATCTGCAAAAAAAGAACGCAAGGGTTCGCCTCATTGCAATAATTTTGGATGAGCACGATTTTAGAGTTACTGTTGTAAAGGACAGACTTACGGCTCGATGTGAAAACATGTCAGAAGAAGATATAAAGCAGAGGCTCTATGTAGTGGGGCATTTGCTTATGCACACCCGCCAATTGGATATGATTCTGCATTCAGAGCAAGCCTTCGCAAATGTTTTAGAAAAATTGCGTGGAGAGCTTGCCCAATTGCGAACACATTAGTTTGAGAATGTGGAAGGCATTAGGGTAAGAGTGCTGTTTCTTGTGAATAGTCTTGTAGTACATGGTGGCTGTGTTGAAGCTTGAAGTCAGTTTGAACCAGCAGTTTGAGCCAACAGCTTGGCCCAGCAGTGAGTTACTACATGCTGTATTGATATTTGACCGTGATGCTGACGGTGAATTGTTGACCGCGAATCATTTTTGGTCGTTTTGTTACTCCGCTAGCCGCGACAATGGCTCGACGTGCAGCCGCATCAAGGGATGAATCACCGGAAGAACGCACGAGCCGGATGTCTGTGAAGCTATCATCCGGTTGGATATGGAAGGAGTAGAGAACATTACCTATCAGCTTAGAAAGATCGCCGTTTCCGGGAAGAAATTTTCGGTGTTCAATCGCTATGTGGACTTCTTTTAAGTAGCTTTTCACTGCAAGTCGCATCAGCCGTTGTGCTGCTTCTTCGCAATCTTTTGCATCAGAAGGTTCTTCAACCCCTTGCTCTAAGGCAAGGGCGTCACTTGGCTTACTCGCAGCCACCTCAAAATTCATGGGCACAACAATATATCCGTCGCTCACAACTGGTTCAGCCGTCCACGTTTGCTGCACCAACCAGACGTGAAAAAAAAATGAGCCTACAATACACAAGCATAACAGTTGGCGCGGGGTCATAGATTCCCCTCAGTCTCTTGTTGTGCTTTTTTGCTGTTTGTAACAATTACAAGGTTGCTAAAACCATGTTTCCGTAAAACATCTACGATGGAGATAAATTGCTGTACCCGTGCCTGCGGGGCAGATTTGAGTAAGAAATGCTCGGGCTGCATGGCAAAAGGCTTTTCAGCAAGAATACGAAGTCGGTGTGAAAGGTCGTGAAGTGTGACGGGTTTTGTGTCGCAAAAGAGATCACCGTTTGAATGCAATTCAATTTCCATGGACTTGCCGGAAACTGGTTTGGAAGATTCAGCGGGTGGTAGTTCCATGGAAATGCCTTTCACCGTAACGACCGCTGAGATCACAAAAAAGATCAGAAGAATGAACACGACATCCAAAAGTGATGTCAAATTGGGACTAGCCGGACGCGGCGAATGCTGTTTGAACGAGATCATAGTGTTCTCTACAGCTCTTGTTCGAGAAAGGCATTGCTTGCGCGCTGCATAGCATAAGCAGTCTTTTCATGTTGTCTGCAAAACCAACCATGAGCGAGCAAAGTTGGAATAGTAATGCAAAGCCCAGCTGCTGTGGTTAGTAATGCCTGCCAGATGCCACCGGCAAGCATCGTAATATCCACGTTGTTGGATGCAGAAAGTCGTGAAAATGCTTCAATCATACCGAATACGGTTCCCAGCAATCCAATAAGCGGTGCGGTTGCAACCACAGTAGAGAGAAAATCCAGACGTCTGCTTAGAGAGAACAGAAGGCTCTCGCCTGCAACCTGCAACTCTTGTCCTTTTTCTTTTTCAGGGCTGTCACTGAAAAGAATTTTGAACAAAGGCAGATAGGTTGGCGCGTCGTTTTCTACTAGCTCAAGGGCAGCTTCTTTGTCACCGTTTCGGGCGAGCGTAAAGAGATCTCTAAGGTTATCCGTTGTAGGAAAGCGGCGTGTTGTGAATATCACGAAACGCTCGGCCACAACTGCAAAGGATGCAATAGAGAGGATAAGAAGCGGCCACATCATTAAGCCGCCTTGTTGAAGAATGTTCATGCATGCCCCCGTTCCAACTTTTCTAGTATTGAAAGATCCATATCTCGTCCAATGGCTACGAGAAAACTCTCGTCAACAAATTCACTGCCAAGATGCGAGATTTCATAACGGCCGGAAACATATTGCACCACATTGGGCTGATCATCTTCGGCTATTTTTACAATCCCTTTGAGTCGGAATATCTCTTTCGGCAACAATTGCAAAGTGTTCAATAGTTCATCTCGTAGTAAAGTTTTACTAAAAGTGAAACGACTGGAAGTAAACCCTTCCATGGCGTGTGTGTGCTGTGGAGATGTTAAAGGGCTAGGCAGAAGTCCTGCCGCAAGTTGTGTAAGGGGGTCGAAGTCGTAAAGTGTTCCGGGATTTATAGCGCCGTGCTTAGTTTTCACCATAAGAGCACGACTGTTCAATGTGCATAGGCGTTCAGTCAGCGCCTGCTGTTCATGTTCAGAAATTAAGTCGCACTTGTTGATGATGATGGTGTCTGCAGCCTTAACCTGATTACGAGCGATGTCACTTTCCGCAAGCAACGCCGGAGCATTTTCAGCGTCCACCAGTGTAGTGATGGAGTCTAACCGAACATGTGGACGTAGTGTGCCCAGTTCGCCCAGAATATTAAACGGATTTGCCAATCCAGTCGTTTCCAGCACGATAACTTTTGGACTGAATTGGCTTTTAAGCTGCTCAATCCCTTTAGAAAGATTGCCTGCCAGAGTACAACAGACACATCCTTCATCCAGTTCAATGATGGAGTCATCTCCTTCAAGCAGCTTACCGTCAACACCGGTCTTACCTATTTCGTTTTGGATAATCGCGACCAGTTCATCACGAGCCGCATGGTATTCAAGAATCTGATTCAGGAACGTGGTTTTCCCAGCACCGAGAAATCCGCTAAGCACTATGAGACTTGGGCGAGTGTCAAATGCATACTCATGCTCACCCTTGTCAGCAATGGCGGCAAGGTCGTGAGTCTCCCAAAAAAGCGCTGAGCGGATAGGTTCGGGGAGGGTCTTCCTGTTGGGTGCGTTTCCTGAAACAGTAGGCGTTGAAAGAACAGTGGATGCAAGTCTTTCAACAGTTTCTTTTTTCCCCCACCCGAGGACGTCTGTGAGGGTGAGTATTTTTTGGGAAATAGAAAAGGTGTTGCCCTGTGCGTCATAGCCAACACCTTTGCTTGCAACTTCGCTTCTACCAAACCGGCAGGGAGGCGTTCCGAGGCTGTTAGAAACGGCAGCGGCAAGTACAAGGTAAAAATCTGTTGCGATGGCATGAGCCGGGATTTCTTCCTCAGCTTCACCCGGTGCAATAATCCACTGACCATCATTGGTTGCAACACCATCTTGTGCAATACACAGCTTGCAGTCATCAGCACACATCTGCAAGCTTAGCGCATCTTCTTCTGCCCCTAGCGTAAAGGTTAAAGAGGCGATACGAAAAGGAGCTGCCCACTGGATGCGGGACGAAAACTGTCGGAGCATCTGCGTATAGTCGTCCTGTACTACCGCATGGTTGGCGGCAAGAGACATAGACTCAAGCAACGGCTCGTCAGGGGAAGGAAAATAGTACAAACCGAGAGCGGCTTGCTGATTGGAATCACTTTCAGAATTCTGTTCAGCTAAAAGGCCGTACACCCCTGATCGGGTGCGGAACTTCATGGTCCATGCCTGCATACCCATAGGACACACAGCTAGACCTTTCCAACCGACTAACCGTTTAAATTCATCATGCTGGCAGGCTGCTAAAATGCAATTAACCAGCACTTCCGGCAGATTTAGCTGCCCTTTTTTGTTTCGCTGCGGAGGAAGAATGGCGGAAAGGTTCATGGTCGTTCTCGTTTATAGGTGGTCTGCCCCGCTATGAAAAGCAGGGCAGACCTTTATAGATATAGGAAGTTATTTAGCAGCCGAAAGTAATTTTATCGCCGTTGCCAAGGTAATCCTTTGAGGCAGAACGGAAACGAGCAGTACCCCGAACAACAGGATAACCAGCCTCGATAAACTTCTTAGCGGTAAGATGACCGGTGCAATGGTTGCAGCCGATGCGCTCAAAGCCCCATTGGCCGAGGGAGATCACAAGGTCGTCATATTTCGGGTCCCAGTCCTCGAAAGGCGAGATATGCAGGCCACCATAGATGCCGTAGAACTTGTCATTATCATATTTCAAGTTGGTGTAGGCAAAGTCTGCAAACTTGAGGATGCCCTGATGACAACAACCGGAGATCAGTACTAGGCCGCGATCCTTAATGTTGAACGCGAGAGAAGTTTCACCGAATACACGGTTGATGATAGGTACGTCGAATTTAAGTACTGCCATGCCCGGTACAATTTCAGTAATGGGTTGGTCTACAATGGTCAGGTCGCCCTTGTAGCCACAATCTTCAATGTACTGGAGACCTTCTTCATAAAAGCCATCGTGAACATACAACGGGATGCGGTTGTCATATTTCACGGTTGCAGGCAGACCCCAGAAATGATCCCAGTGTTCATGCGAGATGATCAGGGCTTCAATTTCTTGATCGCGCAGCATTTTGTCGATGCCTTCGCGCTTAAAGCTATCTTCCATCCATTCGTAAGACCAACCAGTGTCTAGTAGGTATTTATGGATGGTTCCGTCCAGAGCTTCTACTTCGATAAGGCAGGAGTAACCCCCGGCGTTATCAGGATGCAAAGCGAGCTCTTTCTGGATTTCCCAAGCTTTCTTTAAGTCGTTTGGAAGCAGTTCTTTGATAGAACCGATGCCTTCTTCGTAGTTACCCTGAGCTGAGCCTTTGCCGTTGGCGAACGGTGGCCAGTTCAAGGTGTACTGGTTAACGAGCAGACCGCCAGCTTCATGAATATCGCCGATGAGGTGTGCGTTGTTAAACCAACTTGTTTCAGAAATGTTGGTCACACGGACATTGCGGCATGCACCGAAGTCGTGCTGTTTACGCTGCGGTTTCTCAAGACTGTCATAAGCCATCGGGCTATAGGAATACATACCCATACCAGCAAAAGCGCCTGCCACAAGGCCGGTTGCGGCTCCTTTGACGAAGTCGCGTCTGCTGAGGTTCTTTTTGTCGTTGCTCATTCTATCGCTCCTTATTCCCTGCGCTTACTTAATGATGGTGAAGTTGGTGCCAATCCACGGCAGAATACTGATCACAGCGAAATAAAGCGCCAGACCGATAGCCAGACCAAAGATAAGGCCTTTGGCAATACCCGGGGACCACTTCACGTCATGTGCAACAACTTCTTCCTTGATTTCTTCAAGCTCTTCTTGGGTTTTAGGTACAGCCTTCCAACCAGGCCAACCGTCCATGAACCAGACGTTGATCAAGAAAATGTTGATCAGCCAGATCATAGGAATCATCGGGAACTGCTGTGGGTGGGAAATACCTTTCTGAGTGCCAAGGAAGAGATGAGAAGTTTTGTAGTAAACTACATAGACAAGCACAGCTAAAGCAGCTGTCAGCAGGGTACGGATGCATACATTGACTGGACGACTGAACTTGGTCGGCCAGTTTCCGCAATAGAAGTTGAGGAACAGCGTTGGAACAAGCCAGAAAATAGCCATTTCGCCAACGTGCAACCAGCGCCAGTCCGGAGCCATAATACGACGGGTGCCGCGAATGGTTTCGCCCCAAACGAGATCCTGTGCGTAGAACAGGAAAAAGCACAGTGCAACGGCGATGGCGATAATTCCAAAGAAGGACGTTGTGCGGCGCAGCGCATTGTTCTTAATAAGGTTGAAAGGGTAGCGTTCCCAAATAGTTTCATAAACCCAAACAATTACGGTACAACACATAATCCATGCGATATGGAAGTTACCGGAAACCGTATTGGCAAAATCTTCCCAATAAGGCGGACAAATTGCGGTGAATTTTTGCCAAGGGTAAAAGAGAATCGCCATGTGGGAGTGCATGGTCAAAAAGAAGACAATCATGCTGAAGAAGAACGTTACGAGGACAATTGTAATGCCTCGAGCAGGCTGTTTTAAGTCTTGCCACGGTGCATTTTCACACGCAACAACCCAGCTTGGAGAAAGCCAAGAGGCAATTGCCGCAAACATCATAATGGCTTCAGCTGCATATTCGATAGAATAAAAATCCGTGATGCCCATAGCTTCAAGCCGTGCAGGGTTGAAGTAAGGGATACCGAAGTTACCAAGAATTTCTACAAAGAAGCCTTTCATAAGAATGATCATGGCTGCGACGCTGACGAGTGTAAGCACCGAACCTTTAATCAAAGGATGCGTCTTTTGGAGCCATGATCGTTTAAACGGCCAAAAATCAAAAATATAGGCCACCCAGATGAACAGAATCAGGAGCCAACGGCAGACCATGTAACCCACATACGGGGTATACATGCGCATAATTCCGCGCGGGTCTTGGAAAATCCACCAAGTTACATAAAAGAATGCAAAAATGATAATCGTATTAACCAAAGCCGGAATTGGGCCATTCCAGCGTTTGACCAATTTTCGACTTTCAAGGTAGCTGAAACTACTATTGTCCATGTTACTAATCCTTTACGAGTTCGTCGCGAAGGTGATCAGTCCTCGTGTCCCAACTACGCTATTCTAGAGTTAGGTTGATGGTTTCTATTCGGAAACCAGTTCTTCTAGTTGCCCGGGTGTTACTGTAGCCGGGTCAATTCCCAGTGCCATGGCGCGCAAAAATCGCTCGTTTTCAGTCATCGGAGTCTTTGGAAGTGATTCCTTCTGGTGAGCAGTTTCTGACACATTCTTTTTCTGGCTTTTTCCGGGAATGAGGCGGCTAAAAAATTCTCTTCGTTTCATAACTGTTTTCTTTTCTTATTATTCAGGAAGAATCAGCTGATAGAACGTTTGCATACAACGTTCGGCAAGCGTTTCTGCCTGATCGGGCTGGCCATTCTTCAGGGCATTGAACAGTTCCACATGATAGGCAAACAGGGAGTGTATCTGCACTTCTGAAAGGCTGGTTCCACCGTGCTCAATATTTTGGGAGGCCTTGGCGAGCTCTTTCATGAGCAAGATGAGGTAGTCGTTTCCGGAGACCTCTGCCAACGCCAGAAAAAATCCGATGTATTCGCGACTGACTGTTGGCAAGTCGAAATTAACAATAGCCTCACCAAGTTTTGACGTGGCTGTTTCCAGTTTTCCAATGTCATTGGCTGAAAGGCGGGACGCTTCGGCTCGTGCAAGCTTTGGTGCCATAAACATGAGAGTCTCGATGATTTGGCGGTTCGCGATGAGGCTTTTGCGCCTGCGAAGCATTTCCCAGCTGATGCGGCCTTCCTTGCTTTTCAGGTAGCAGCCACTTTTTTCGCGGATCTCTAAGTATCCCATGGTTTCGAGATTACAGAGTACTTCTCGAATGGTGTTTCGGCTTGTGTTGAACATTTCGGCAAGACGGCGTTCTCCAGGTAGCCGATCTCCAATGGAGAAAGAGCTACCCTGAAGCATTGCTGTAATCTTTTGACAAAGAAGTGGTCGTTGCGTTGAAGCCATATCTAGTCCAACCAGTTTTATGTTTGTAAGCGCTAACTGTCGCCTGAATGTTCTTTTATTGAGGCAGAACTCGAAGGGCAAGGGATTGTAGGATATTTGCAGACAAACTGGTTGAGCCAATTTCTGTGTCTCATAGTCTGTAGTGGTCATGACGGCATTATAACTGTCTGAAATAGAACAGTATGACCTGTTGTCTGAAACAAGGGGGAATGGGGCAAAAAAAAATGGCGCAGCAGAGTTTTTTCTGTTGCGCCTGATAATTTTTAGCAAAGTGGTTGGGCCAGTATTGTTACCTGTCGCGCATACAGCGCTTAAGGTTCTTCAAAAATTCTTCGTGAAGCGCAAGCAGCGGGGCGTTCGCGTCTGGATCGTAGCTCTGCCCTTTCGTGGAACAGAAGATAAGAACACTTGTTAGGACATCTTTTTCATAAAAAGGTTGGGCATAGTAGGAACGAATGCCGCGCGGAATGAAAAGTGCCCAGTCTATTGGCTTAATGCTCTTGGATGTTTCCATGACCACGTGGCTTTGTAGGTCGAAACGGACAATGTTTTCGGCGATGGACCCTTCGTATGGATGGATATGGTTTTCCGACACGGTTTCAAAGGGTTCTCCAGCTCCTATAACGACCACGGTATTCTTATCAATGAAAATGCGAGACAGCATAATGGCATCCGTTGGGGAGTCGGAAGGGAGTGCCTTGAGCATGGTTTCTAGTAGCTCTTTTATGGTGCTACATTTCCGCATAGATTTTGTGATGGCTTCTAGCGGTACTGCCTCATTACCGTGAACTGGGGTGCCTTTGCACGTAAGGCAGTCATTGTTGTGTTTCATGGTGACCCACAGCAAGTTTTCCTCGGCGTGGGCAATTGCCTGTATGTGAGTAGAGCATTGGTGGCTTCTGCCTTGACTGTCAGACACGTTAAGCTTGCCACTCCAGCTGTCTGAGAAAATAAGCCCTTCGTACACTTGGTGCAGGGTGGTGCTGGTGTTGTGTTGCAGAAGTTTCTGAAAAGTCAAAGAAAGCAGCTTGTCGTCATCATATTGCAAAAACTGTTTGGCTGCTTTGTTAGCGGCACGGACGGTACGATCCGAAAAGTGGATAAGCAGTACGGGATCTTCGATGAGATCAATTTTGGTAGAAAGCGTGGGCATGCCATCGGTGGCAAGTACAGTGTTTACCTGTGAGGAAACGTCTATGAGCACGCCAATGGAACAACTGTGGTGATTAGGGTCCGGCATGGAGGCAAGTTTGAACCATCCGGTTACACCTTTTCCAAGGCGTAACCGGAATACGCACGCAGCTTTGATGCGGTTACGAATCTGCTTGTAACAGCTGTTAAATTGTTCCCTGTCTTCAGGCAGAATCATCGTTTTAGCAAGTTGAGTGTCCTGTAGAATAGCCCGAACTTTTTCCTCGTGTGTGGGAATAGTGTATGAGTTGAGAAAGGATATTTCATTCCTCACAATATCGATTCGCCAGACAATAGCGGGGATGTGTTCAAGATAATCTGCAAGATATGTTTCTGCATTTTCTGCAGCAGACAGATTGCTGTCGGAATGCTTCAGCATTGTATTCCTTGATAAGCTGTATTGTTAACGCAAGATAACTAGCATCAATACCCCCGACGTATCCCATTTGGCAAACAGTTCTTCAGAAGGGATGAGTGTCACATTTCGCTTGATTCAGAACAATGGCCTAACTTATACCACGCAAATTTATAGCAGAGGCAAATTGAAGCTACTGTAGCATTACTATGTAGAGGATTATTTGCTACTGTAGTGAGTAGAATTTTGTCATTACATTACGAGTAATCTTTCTAGCAACATTTAGTAGTGTAAGAAGCAAGCGATAAAGTAGGTTTTACGTATATAAATGTATGCACGTAGCTTGAAATTGTTACCAGTGATAAAAGGCATGTACTTAATCAGTACATGCTTTTTTTTTGTTTCTTAATTCTATAATTAGCAATGTGTGAAAGTAATATGCATGTTTTTTACTTTAAAATGATGAAAAATCTACATGTCTTTATTGTAAAAAGTAAAATTTAGTCATTAAGGAAAATAACTAATATTGAATAATGAGTATGAAAACATCTTTTATGCTTCATGAATTATTTTTTATGTACAAAATGTACGAAGCAATTCAAGTTTATGTATTTTGCTACATTGTTTTGATAAAATAAACAGATCAAATTATCAAAATGAGTTTTAAAAAGAGCATTGGATAGAATGTGTGCGATGTTGCTTTGAAACCATAAGCAAGGAGACGGATAATATGAATGAACAGACACAGGAAACGATCAAGTTGATTTCTGCTGGACTCAAGCTTGGTATTAAAGCGTATGAATCAGCAATGCGGCTTTCTGCTGCCGGTTACGAAGTTCCGGGGGTTGATGAATTTCAACGACGTGCTGCACAGCTTCGCACCTCGCCTAGACGTGCAAGAAATGGGACATATTCATCGCGAATCGTTGGGCATGCATAGCTCTACCAAAGAGGTCGGAAGTGCGAGTCGGGACGTGGTCATCGCTTGTTATGCCTATTTTCTGTAACGGCGGATGGAGACAATTAGTCTGGAAGAAATGAGCGTTTTTCATAACGCATGTGACGTCGATTCTGTTTGCTATTTGCTTTAACGGTACGCGTTTGGTCTGGCTTTACTGTCTGATTGTGACCTCGTTGAGGTTTCAAATTCGAAAAGCAATAAGGGTAGGTATGGAGATGCAGCGGGAACAGTTGCCATTTACGGCACAGGACATTGCGGAGGTTATTGGAGTTGAAAAGACAATGGAACTGGTGCGGGGCAAGCAAAAAACTAAATGTCGGAGTCTCTATGTTCCAAGTCCTAGCCGCATGAAGTCTTCTCATTGGCTGGTTAAGACTATCGGGGAAGAGGCTGCTCGTGAACTTTCTCAGGAGTATGCAGGCGAACCTTTGACTATTCCCAAGTGCTCAAGTGTTATTAAGCTGGAGCGTAATAAGAGAATAATCCAGATGCGGCAGCAAGGTGTCAGGTATCAGGCTATAGCCGACGCCTTGGGGATGAATGTGTCAGCAGTGAAAATGGTCTACAGTCGATGGATGCATGCTCAGAGTCGTAACAGTGTAACGTACAAAAGTAACACTGGGATAGCGTAACTTACTGAACTTGTAAGTGAAAAAATGGCTTTAAGAAAGAGTGGTCACAAATTGCATTGGAAGCGTTGCGCGGAGCTATGTACAGCTGCACCATCGGGAAATGGAGCGAAAGCCGATGGTGCGTGAAAGCGTGCTTTTGGCATCCATAAATCTTTCACTGTCTTGAGACGGAGCAGAAATGGAAAAAGATTTACAGCAAAACAATAATAGTGGGGTGACAGTTGAGGAGGTGCACAACGGTATTCTAGAGGCAGTACGCACCGCTTTTCCGTTGTTCCAGACTGTTGAGGATTACACTTCCTTGGCAATAGATACTGAAGGAGGTTCGGGTAATACGCCGTGTCCGCTACCAGCCTTTGTTTTATCCATGCCTTCATTTGTTCGTGATACTGAAACGGGCAATGGTCTGTTGGCGGTCGATTTGCATTTTGAAGGGCGTATTTTGGGAGCGTACGACGGAGCAGGTAAAGAGAGAAAGCTTCGCGAGCTTGTTGCGGCGGTAGCTCTCTTGATTAATGGAAATAACTTCGAGTTGTCCATGAGAGGGACGCGTTTTTTACAAGCTGCACAGGATTCGTCATTACCTGCACTGTCTCATTTGTCACCGTGGTTGCTTGAATTTCGAGTCTCAATATGTCTCGAATCATCAAGTTCTATCGATGATTTCATACCGCCTGAGGAAGTCTATGTATCCATGGCTCCCGAGATAGGACTTAAACATATCGATAAATACACGCTGGTATATAAGAGGGGTGTCTGATGAGTTTTGAACTGGCTGAATTAAATCGGCAGTTTAATAACATGGTGCGGATAGGGACTGTGCATTCTGTTGACTATGGTGAGAACAGAGCGCGAGTGGCATTTGGAGCAGTCGTAACAGATTACTTACCGTGGCTCACAAGAAGAGCTGCGGGAAACCTCACGTATGACTCTTTGGAGGTGGACGAACAGGTATTTGTAATTACGCCTCCCGGGCAAGCTTTGGGTGTAATTATAGGAGTGTTGAACCAGTCTAAGTTCGCTGCGCCGGAGAACAGTCCTGAAATACAGAAAACCGTCTATAAGGACGGTTCTGAAATTATGTACAACAGATCAACTCATAAACTTACTGCGGCCATTAAAGGTGATGTTTCAGTTGTTGCGACAGGGAACATCGAAGCGGCAGCAGGGAAAAATATATCTGCTACAGCAGATGATTCGGTAGATGTAACCGCTGGGACGTTTGCAAGCATTACCGCAAAGAATATTGTTTTAAATGGTCAAACGATAATTAATGGATCGCTTTCTCAAGGTGGTGGCAGCAATGGAGGGAGTGCATCTTTTAATGGTTCTCTACATACGACTGGTAAAATTACTACGGATAGCGATGTGGTAGCGAATGTCTCATTGAATGGGCATACGCATAGTTGCAGGGAAGGCGGGACTGGGTCGCCCAGTTAGTTATGACGGGTGAATGGCTTAGCTGGTTTACTGGCTGGAGTGTGCAGACTTTTTCTTTATTCGAGATTTGTCCTTTGTTATGTGATTGATGTCACTTTTGTGCGTTGTTCAGTTTGTGATTCTATACTGCTAAAATATGATGTAATATAAATATAATCGCAAAATAGCAATGTAACTAAATATAAAAAGGCATTGTAAAAAGCTAAAAGTAAGCTTTTTGCAATGCCTTTTTTACATGATGAAGACGTGATGTTGGTTTATATATGAAGAAAAATATGAATTAAATATCAAAAGTCACAAAGTGCATTGGAATATATCTTTCCACACTGCTAGTTTGCACTCATGAATGGCATTAATAAAGAAACGGGAGAGAGGCTTTCTGGCATAGAGCATTTACGGCAGTCAATTTGCGATATTCTGTCAACCCGAATTGGAACTCGTGTTTTAAACCGAGAGTATGGTTCGCGGTTACCGTCACTAATTGATGCGCCAGTGAATGCTGAAACTTCCCTTGAATTTTACGCTGCCACCGTAGAAGCGTTAAGTCGCTGGGAGCCGCGTTTTAAACTAACAAGCGTGCGTATTGCATCGGCGTCACACGGCGTTATCGCACTCAATCTGGTGGGTGAATACTTGCCGGATGGTAAGCGAATTACGCTTGAGGGAGTAGAGGTTAAATGAGTGCATTCAATGCGATCAATCTTTCACAACTCGCGCCTCCAAAGATTATTGAATCTTTGAGCGTAGAGCAAATTCTTAAAGAGCTTATTGCGTATCATGAAGAGCTAGATCCGGATTTTACGGCGCCGCTCCCTTCTGATCCTGCATACAAGGTCTTTGAAGCTAATGCATACAGGGAGCTCCTATTGCGTCAGCGAATTAATGAGGCAGTGAAGGCAGTACTTGTTGCCTATGCTACCGGTACAGATTTGGATCATCTGGCGGCTTCGGTTCCATTGCAGCGCAAGTTGCTGGATGCAGGCGATCCTAATGCATACCCGCCAACACAACCTGTGTATGAGGCTTGTGATGATTTTCGGAAGCGTATTGTGATGGCTCCGGAAGGGTTCAGCACAGCAGGGCCAGAAGGTGCCTACACCTTTCATGCACTGTCGGTTGTGGGGGTAAAGGATGCACATCCGCATTCTCCTGCACCTGTGCATGTTCAACTGTACGTGCTGGGTAAAGAGGAGAATGGGGTTCCGGAAAAAGCTATTCTAGATAACGTTGCTGCAGTTTTTTCTAAAGATGTTCGACCATTCACTGACTATCTTGAGGTACTACCTGCTGTTATTCAGGAGTACGAAGTCGTGGCAACAATTCACATTTTACCTGGGCCGTCCTCAGATACAGTTTTGAAAGAAGCGCGGAAGAATTTGGAAAAGTACGTTACCGACAACCATAAACTCGGTACATGCATTGCCCGTTCCGGTATCGATGCAGCCTTGCACATTGCAGGTGTGTCCCGCGTAGACATTGTTTCTCCGTCCGCGGATATCATCACTCAAGGGCATGAGGCTGCATTTTGTACCAAGATTACTTTGGGGCAAGGGAGCAGTGAATGACGCTACTTCCCTCCAATGCCACGAAGTATGAACGAGCGTTAGAGAAAACGTGTGCCCGCTCGTTCTCGTTACCTGTCCTCATCAACACATTGCGAAACCCGTTTGAATGTCCATTGGAGGCTCTTCCATGGTTGGCGTTTGAATGGTCGGTTGATGAATGGGATGAAGAGTGGAGTGAGGAGCAGAAAAGGCAGGTAACAGCGCGTTCTATAAGTGTGCACAAAAAAAAGGGCACATGCGGAGCTGTAGAGGAAGCCCTAGGTGCATTGGGAATTACTGTCCGTGCAATTCAATGGTGGGAAACAGAGCCGAAGGGCGTATCTGGAACGTACGACTTAGAGGTGCAGCTTCCGGCCGGCTACAAAGCAGACGAAGCAACCTATCAAGAGGTTGAACGTGTTGTGACTGCGGCTAAAAATTGCCGCTCTCACCTTGGCAAAATTGCTCTTACTCCAGCAGCATTGAAACAGCAGCCGATTGTATCCGGAGTTGTGTTTTGCGGTGAAGTTGTGACTATTTATGAGCTTGGTCGAATTAAAGCAAACTAGGAAACGGTATGCCTGATTTTTACACCGTAGTGACTGATACAGGACTTCAAGCATTAGGGCTTGCATCCACACAAGGGGAGAGTTTTTCTCTTACTCAAGCAGTTGTGGGCGATGGGAACAGTTTAGCCGTTATTCCCAATAAGGGGATGACTACACTTGTTAACGAAGTATGGCGCGGAGATGTCTTAGGAATAAAGGTTGATCCTGACGATCCTAATACCTTCATTTTTGAATTTGCCATTCCAGCCGATACAGGTGGCTTCACCATTCGAGAAGTTGGCTTGTTGGACGAAAGCGGCAAGCTGTTCTGCATAGGTAATTTTCCAGAGACCGAAAAGCCTGTTGCCGTAAATGGTTCTGTGCGTGATTTGGTGATTCGTTTACCTTTGCACTTTGAAAATGCAGAGGTTGTGAATCTCGTTATCAACGCTGCTGTTGCCCTCGCAACTAAACAGGATGTGGCTGATCACAATGCCGATCCGCAAGCGCATCGGTTAGCAACAACTGCACAAACAGGTTTTGTGCGTCTCGCTACAGTGGAAGAACATAAAGCTGAGACTGCACAGAATATTGCTTGTACTCCGTTTGGTGTATGGGAATTGCTCAAGTCTTTAATGAGCAGCGCATATACGTCTACCAGTACAGCAAAACTAGCAACCTCAAAGGCTGTGAATGAAGTCTACAAGAAGTTCACAGTACACTTGGAGGATGCCACCCCCCACGGCTTGCCACTTGATGAAGGTGAAGCATGGCAGGTTCTTATAAAGCAGGAAGACGGTAGTATTGCATGGGGGGGCTGTTACTGGTGTCCCAGTTGGTGAACTTTGTTTTTCGACTAACAACGTAGCGTTGCCCGGTACGGTTCCCGTTAACGTAAAGCAAAAAATACGTTGTGCTCTTTACCCACAGCTTTTTGAATGGATGAAGGGCGGAACGCACCTTACGGATGAAGCAGCATGGGATGCCGAAGCAGCCGCACAAGATGGTACATGCGGCAAGTACTGCTGGGACGGTGGAGAGTACTTCATTCTGCCATGTTACACAAAGTATTTTGCGGCTGCACATGGAGATAAGGCGGCTGGTGATTGGGCAGGGGATGCTATCAGGAATATCACGGGGTCATTTGTTGCAAAAACAAGTGGAGCATCGTCTGGGGCATTTAAAGGGACACCATACGGTGATCCAGATGTTGGCGGTGGAAGCAAAACCTACACTACAATTACGTTTGATCCATCAAGAGTTGTCCCAACAGCTGAAGAAAATCGCCCAAAAACCGCCTACGTTCTGCCATGTATCAAAGCGTTTGATGTGGCCCTAAATGCCGCACAACTTGATATGCAAGCACTGGCGCAACAGGTAGCGGCGATTAATGGGAATAAGGTTGATCGTTCCGAATGGGTGGAATTGGTGCCGGGTAAGGCATTCAAACGACCTGACGGAATAATTGAACAATATGGAACAGTGCAAACATATCTAGAAACCTCACACCCAACGATCACACTTCCTACGGCGTATTTAAACGATACTTATAAAGTTTTTGTAACAATATCTGTATCAAGCACAGCAATTGGCAATATGTCGGCATATGCACGAAACATATCACCAACACAGTTCCAAATTTTAACCGATGGGTATGGCACTACAACGCAACCCAACATAACTGTTAACTGGTTCGCTGTGGGGAAATAATATGACAATCTTCTTCTCAAAGACAACTAAAGGTTTTTACCTTGAAGGTACTGCATCATTTGCATCATGCCCAAAGGATGCATGCGAGATTACAAAAAGTAGCTATCTAGCCCTTCTTCAAAAACAAGAACAAGGAAAAATAATTCAACCAGACGAATACGGCTACCCTGTTGCAGTTGTTGCAGTTGTTCCAGTGCCCAAACTGGAACTTACACTTGATCAAGTCCGCACCGCAAAACAACGCGAGATCGCCGCCGCACATGATGCGTTCCTTAAAGTGCAAAGCAAAGAATACTCTGAAATGGAGCGGCAAACATGGGATAGCCAGCGCACTGAAGCAAGTGCTCTTCTCGTTGATCCGCAAGCAGATGCCCCACTTGTTCGGGCTATTGCCAATGCGCGGGGAATGGATGTGGTAGAAATGGCGCGGCGTATTCAAGAGAACACACAAGCATGGTCAGTCCTTGCAGGGGGTGCCACGGGCCAGCGCTTAAAGTATCAAGACGCACTGGAGGCTTACGCCACCGTTGAAGAGATAGAAGCTATCAACCCAGTGTTTAATTTTCCGGAGGCAGAATGAGACTGCTAGCGCCTCAAACATATGAAGAAGCTTCAGAGGAATTAAAAAGCCGAGTCTGTAACGGCTGTGGGCCAGCTGGATTTATCGGGAAGTTGGTACCTGAAAAGCTTGCAGGCGCGGGCATTTCTGAAGCCTGTAATATTCATGATTGGATGTATCAGGAGGGTGAGGACAGGCAGAAGGCAGATCTATTCTTTTTGGCAAATATGATTTTCATTTGTTCTCGCAAAAGTAAGTGGTTGTTGCCGCTTCGGGCATGGCTTGCTGTCAAATTCTTTTTGGCTGTGTTTTACGCGGGTGATGAATTTTTCAATCATTCTTTAACACCTATTAGTTAGTGATTTTTACAAAGGGTCAAGGGGCGAGCTCCTTGCGGGTGGAGGGCAGAGCCTCCTCGCCGAAGGCAACATTTTATAGTTAAGGATGCATAATGAGTACTGATTTTTTACATGGTGTGGAATTTATTGAAATTGATGAGGGTGGGCGTCCTGTAAAAGTAGTGCGTTCTTCTGTGATTGGTCTTGTAGGTACTGCTCCGGATGCAGATGAAACTGAATTTCCGTTGGATACTCCGGTATTGATCTACGGCAGCCCGCGTAAGGCTGCTCAGTTGGATACTAAAGGCACTCGTGCAGGCACGCTGCCGAATGCAATGGATGCAATTTTCGACCAGCATCACGGTTTGGTTGTTGTTGTCCGTGTTGCGGAGGGTGCTGACGATAAAGCTACCATGACCAATGTTGTGGGCGGTACTACAAATGAAGGTATGAAAGGCGTGCATGCCTTCCTTGGTGCAAAATCCAAGTGTGCAGTAAAACCGAAAATTGTGATTGCGCCAGGCTTCACTCATCAGCGTTTCGAAGATCCTGATAATTTAGGAACATATCTTAAGAACCCTGTTGCTGCAGAAATGGAAGCAATTGCTGAGAAACTCAACGCAATCGCGATCAAAGATGGCTGTAACACTAACTCCGAAGCAGCAATGCAGGATGCAGCGTTGTTTGGATCTGCGCGTACCTACATCGTTGATCCTTTTGTCACTGTGTATCGTGACGGTGCATTTGTGGATGAACCATCTTCTGCCCGTGTTGCCGGTGTTATTGCCCGTACTGATGCGGAAAAAGGCTTCTGGTGGTCTCCTTCCAACAAAGAGATTCTCGGCATCTCCGGCGTCGCGCGTCCTGTTCCATTCGAAGTTGGTGATACTGCAAGTGAAGCCAACGTGCTTAACGAAAAGAAGATTGCCACCATCATTTGCGAAGATGGCTACAGACTTTGGGGCAACCGCACTACTTCCAGTGATGCGCGTTGGTCTTTCCTTTCAACCCGTCGTATCGCGGATATGATTAATGAGTCTATCCAGCAGGCTCACATGTGGGCAGTCGATAGACCGGTAGGACGCATTTATTTTGAAGCGGTGCAGGAATCCGTAAACCAGTTCTTACGAACTTTGGAACAGAAAGGTGCCATTTTGGGTGGCAAATGCTGGGTTGATGCAGAAATCAACAGCGCAAGTGAGATTGAACAGGGACATACCTACTTCGATTTTGATTTTACTCCAGCTTATACAGCAGAACGTGTGACATTCCGCAGCCGTATGACTAACGGCTACGTTGAGGAGGTATTTAAGTAATGCCAGTAGCAGAAAATGTTTTAAAAAGCGCTAACTTGTTTGTGGATGGTCGCGGCTTTGCCGGTAACCTTAAAGAAGTAAAACTTCCAGATTTGAACCTGAAGCTTGAGCAGTTCCGCGCTGGCGGTATGGATGCACCGGTGTCTCTCGATAAGGGGATGGAAGAACTCGTTACGACCTTCTCTACCACAAAGCTTTGCAGTGAAACTCTTGGTCTATTCGGTGCACGTAAGAACGAAGGTGTACAGTTTACAGTAAAAGCTAGTCTCGAAAGTTACAATGGTACGGTTACACCTGTGACTGTGAATATGGTTGGTACAATTACAAAAATTGCTCCAACAGCATGGACAGAAGGTGGCGAGGCTTCCACTGGATACACTGTGAATCTGAGCTATTACAAATATACTCAGGATGGCAGTGTGGTGCATGAAATTGATGTGCTGAACATGAAGCGCATCATCAACGGTACAGACCAGCTTGGAGAGCATCGTAAGAACCTCGGATTAAAATAGGCTAATGGTCATTCCTTCTTTGGCGTACCGAAAGGTACACCCGCTCTCGTAATGCGTAGCTGCGGCTGAGTCGGGGTTGTTTGGAAAAAGTCAGATGCTCTCGTAGCAATATTTTGATGTGCATCTGGCTTTTTTCATGCGCCTAATCTGTTCTTCTTAAATATAAAAATGAAAAGGTGAAAAATGCGTACTTCTCAGATTGAATTGAAATATCCGGTTACTGTTGATGGTCATGAATACTCCACTCTCACTATGCGTGCTCCTAAAGTACGTGACCAAATTGTAGCGCAAAAAGCAGCTGGTAAAGAGGATATGGAACTGACCTTGTTTTCGAATTTGTGTGAAATTTCAAAATCCGTGCTCGAAGAACTTGAGATTGCGGATTACAACCAGCTTCACGTGGCTTACAGCGATTTTTTGTCCTAACGCCTGAGCTGGCGCGAAATTATGTGCTGTATCTTACCCGTTATACAGGGTGGGGATACAATGAATTAATGGACTTGTCGTGCGAGGAACTTGCCATGTGGGTACATGAGGTAGGGAGGCTGAATGACAGCTAGAGTAGAGACTGTAATGGTTGAAGTTGGGGGCGCAATTGCGCCCTTACTTGATTCTGTGGTGGAGAGTGCAAAGGGGAAACTCTCAAAGGTTGGTGAGTCTTATGATAAGTTAAAAAAACAACAGGAGAAGCTGAGTGCAATTAAGGGCAACGAGAGCGTTCAGCAGCTCGGTAAGGCTTTTGCTTCATCAGCCAAGAATGCCAAAACTTTTACTAGTGGAATCGGCTTTGCCATTAATATGGGAAAGAAGCTTGCAAGCGTAAATGCCATTACTGCTGGGCAAGCGGCGTTGGCTAAGTCGCTGGGGGTGTCTGCTAAAGGGCTTGAGACGTGGGAAGGTGTGGCTCAAGGGGCTGGGCTTAAGGCTGGCAGTGTTGGTAAGTTCATGAATGAGATGAGCAATAAAATTGGTAAATCTAAACAATTAGGTAATGGGAAACCTTTTGGTGGTGCGCTCAAAAAGATGGGGTTGTCATTTAAAGATATAGAAAAAATGTCACCAGAACAGAAGTTTAAAACAATTACTTCTGCACTTAAAAAACTGGATGACGCAGATCTAGCAAAGTCTCTTGGGAAACAGGTTTTTGGTGGTGATTCCAGTCAGTTTGTTGGTCATATTCGAACCCTTAGTGGGAGTATGGATGAGATCTACAATAAGCAGGCAAAGCAAAGCTTACTTACTGAAGAAGGGCGCCAAGGCGCGGAGAAATATTCAGATGCCATGGGCTCTATAGGTACTGTGGTTTCTTCTGCTTCTGCAGAATTCTCAGGCCTTATTGGCGGGGCACTGGAACCATATGTAGCCACGCTGGCTCCTAAAATTGGTGCGCTTTTTAATGAGCATAGAGACGATATTAAAAAGTTTGGTAAGATGCTCGGCGAGGCTTTGCCAAAGATTGGCGAGTTTGCATTTTCTCTTTTAAATGTAATGACTTCTATTGGTAGTACTGTTCTTAGTGTCACTGATGCAGTCGGTGGTTTCGGAACCGTTGCAGCTATCGTAGGTAGTGTTAAAGCCACTAAATTTTTGGTTTCCGGTTACCAAATGGCTAGTTCGTTATGGGGAATTGGCAAGGCCGTTGCGCCCTTAGTTTCTGGAGCCCTTCCTTATCTTTCGTCGATGTTTATGTCAGTAGGCACAACAATTTCTTTAATTGCGTCTACTGTTTTTCCAGCTCTTATCGCTGGGATTAAAGCCGTAGGGCTTGCAGTAATGTCTAACCCGATTACCGCAATTATTGGTTTGGCTGTTCTGGCTGTAGGGCGGTTAATCTATGCTTGGGATGATCTAAAAAAATCGTTTAAAGAAGGTGGAATTCTAGGCGCGGCTGCAACCTTTTTTGGGATCGGAGGAGATGACGAGGAAGAAGAGAAAAAAACTCCATTTAAGCCCAACTTGACGTCTTCGGTAGGTACGCAGTCAGACGTATGGAGGCGACAGCAAGATGAATCTTGTCATGGAAATTACGCGTATACAGGTGGGCATGCTACACAGACTGTGAATGCTCGATCTTTACCACTGATGCCATCTCCCTCTTCAAACTCAGTCGAGTCTAATCAAAATATTGATAATCGCAATATTACTATCAACGTACATGCAACAGAGGGACAGAGTCCTAAAGAAATAGCTCAGGAGACGTTTGTGGTTCTAAATAATGATGCTGGAGTATTGTATGATGCATGCTAACAAGCCAAGTATTGCGCAGCAAGCGGAGATAGCTAAATTTAATAGGCCAATTATCGTTGAGCCAACAGCGATGATGAAGCTAGGCGACTTTGTGTTTTCTCTAAATACTGCGGCGTTTCAGAGCATGAGCCGTTCGAGTTCTTACAACTGGGCAGAACAGGCTCGGATAGGTACTCATCCATGTTTACAATTTACTGGTGTGGGTGCTGAGACAATCAGTTTGCCGGGGATTATATTGCCGAGATTTAAAGGGGGCTTAAAGCAGGTAGTAGAAATGCGTGCTCTTGCGGGGCATGGAAAACCACTTCAGTTGATGGATGGCTTTGGGGATCTGAAAGGGTTTTGGTGCATCACATCCATAAAAGAGAACGCAAGTGACTTTTTAGCGGGAGGGTATCCCCAGAAAATAGAGTTTACATTGGAACTTAAATATTATGGGGAAAAAGCATGAGTGTCATGTATCGAACGAAGCAAGCCGATGTGTTGGATGCTGTTGTTTTCAAATATTATGATGGGCAGCCCGGAGCACTTGAACAGGTGCTGGACGCAAATAAAGGAATCGCGGATTATGGTGCGATTTTGCCTGCAGGGGTAGAGATTGATTTTCCAGAATTACCTAAGCCAAGCGTAAAAGAGAGCGTGCGGTTATGGTAGTGGGATATGCTCTTGATTATCAAATCAAGGCAAATGGTAAAGATATCACCAAACTGCTACAAGAGCATAGCGCACAAATTACAATTACTGATGCAGCTGGGTACGAATCAGATAAATTAAGTATCCAGCTGAATGATCCAGGAATTGCAATGCCCGCTACCGGTGCAGAACTGACCGTACATCTGGGCGAGAAGGATCGCTTATGGTTTATGGGTAAGTATATTGTAGACGAGGTGGCGTTAAATTTTCCTCCGGACAGTATGGCTATTTCAGCCAATTCTGCTCCGTTTGATAAAAGCACATCTGGTTTTTCTCCTTTACAGTCTCAAAAGAAACGATCTTTTTCTGCTGGAACAATTAATACTCTCGTTTGTACAATTGCAAATGAACATGGTCTTGAGCCGTTAGTTTCTCCTCGTTTAGCTAAGGCCGTATTGCCGCATATTAATCAGATAGATGAATCTGATATGCACTTGCTCACCCGTATTGCGAAGGAGCATGATGCCATTTCAAAGGCAAATGGTGGCAAGTTGCTGTTTGTCGAACGAGGCAAAGGCAAGAACCCGCGTGGGGAAGATATGCCTGTGCTGACACTTACGAAGCAGCAAGTAACGAGTGGGTCTGCTAAACTGTCTTTACGTGGAACGTTTAAAAAAGTTGTGGCAACATATCGGGATACCGGAAACTCTGATGAGGTAGAAATAACTGCTGGGAATGCAGAACCTGTATTTCGCCTTAAAGGTATGTACTCCAGTAAGCAAGCGGCATTTATGGCTGCCCATAAGCGCTTAGATTTGTATAAACGAGGCACATGGACACTGTCTCTTTCGTTGCCACTGAATCCAGACTTGGTGGCAGAATCTAAAGTCATTTTGAAGCAATTTCGTACTGGCATTAATGGGGAATGGATCATCACCAAAGCAACGCATACAATGAGTAATAGTGGTGGTGTGACAAGTGTTGAGGGAGAACTAGTGCTGAAATAAGTTTGCAACGTATCAATATAAATGGCTTGAAGCGATGAGCAAGGTTTGCGAATATTACTGTTAGTATAAAAAAGGCACCCACGTATTTCTACGCAGGTGCCTTTTCTTACATGATATCGAGATCCCACAGCTGCAAAATTAGCGGGTTTTGAGTCTCGCTTCTGGCTTTTTAATTAAGCTTTACGATGTTCTTCTTCAAGCTGGTTTGAGTGACGTTACTTGCTTACCCAAACCTACCATGTTTCTTCCACTTGTAGAACGTAGCCTCTGACATGTTCATCTTACGGCAGCCTTCTTCAACTTTTGTGCTTGGTTCAGCTTGCGTGAGGCGAAAGCTATCTGCGCGTCGGTGACATATATCGTTTTCACGGAAAACTCTCTGAATCATAATAAGCTAGTCTGCCAAGTTTTGTATTCTTAACTGGTTCAGTTTGTTGGGGAGGATTTATACTGACCAAATGCTTGTTAGCCTGCATATAAAGAATAACATTCCAACCTATTACCTATTGATAGGGCTGCTTTTGTAGTATCGTAATCATCCAAAGTAGTTGACTACTCTGGATATGAGTTGTCTCAACAATCGATGCACCAGTAGGAGCCGTGTATGAAAGCGGGTTTATATAATGTCGTTTTGGCTTTATTTTTACTTTTATTCCCAGTTGCTGCACTTCAGGCGCAGGCCAAGCTTGTGGAGTATAACCTTACTATCGCACAGCAGAAGGTAAGCATAACTGGAACTCCTATAGAGTCCGTTACTGTAAACGGGCAGATCCCCGGCCCCACCTTGCATTTTACCGAGGCGATATTGCGCGAATTCACGTTCATAACACAATGGATACTCCCTCTTCCGTCCATTGGCATGGCATGCTTGTTCCCCCTGATATGGACGGGGTGCCATATGTAAGCTTTCCGCCTATTAAACCGCATACCACCTTTACGTATGAATACCCCATCAGACAACATGGAACATACTGGTACCACTCGCATACCGGCTTTCAAGAGCAGCGCGGGTTATACGGAGCCATAGTTGTACATCCTCTTGTTGATACGCCAGTTGCAGACCGTGACGAAGTCATAGTGCTTTCTGATTGGACGGACACTTCACCTGATTTTGTGTACCGCTGGCTTAAACGGGGAAGTGACGCTCCTTCTTTACAAAAAGGCGCATCTCAAAGCATTATTGGAGCGGCAAGCATCGGCATGTTGGGAGATTACTTCATGCGTGAACTGCGCAGAATGCCGGACATAGATATTGCAGATATTGCGTACGACCGTTTTCTAGCTAACGGTATGCCTCAGTCGCACCTATCTGCCAAAGCAGGTGAAACTATCCGTCTTCGGATTATCAATGGTTCTGCAAGCACTTTTTTTCTGTTGGAGTTTGCCGGTGGACCAATGACGATCATTTCTGCGGATGGTCAACGTGTGGAACCTGTTGATGAAAATAGATTTCTCATATGCGTTGCAGAAACATATGACATCGTCATTAAGGTGCCTGAGGATGGAATGTATGAATTTCGTGCCACAGCACAGGACGGTTCCGCTCATGCTTCAGTATGGATAGGAGAAGGCTGTTTGCATGCAGCGAAAAATATCCCGAAGGCCAATTTATATTTTCAGATGGGCAAGCTTTCGTTGAGGCAGATTTTCGCAATTGCTCCTAATGATGTTATGGGGCTGACCGATGCCCGTGTTGCCGCAGGAGATTTTGATACTCCCGGTAAACTGATGCATTCTAAGAAAATGGCTTCTATGAAGCATGAAAAAACTATGAGCCCTGAAATGTCATTAGCCAGCAAGGCAGGCTCGTCCCCAATGCCCGCAGTACCACCGCCCGCCTCGCAGAAAGCCAGAGAAGAAGAGCCTGTTCAACACACAGCCAAAACTGCAAGAGGTGATATCGCTCTTGCCTACCCTGTCCCAGCCTCACCGAGCGGGAAACGTTTTGCATGGGATTTTGGATTACTTGCTTCAGATGTAGCTTCTTCAACCCCACTGGTTGTTGATGGAAGCTCGCCGGAGCGTCCTTGGCCTCCATACAGCAAACTTCGCTCCTTGCATAACACTGCATTTTCTTCAGACAAACCTGTACGAAAAATTCGTCTTACACTTGATGGTGACATGGAGAGGTATGTATGGATGATCAACGGCGAAGTGCTGTCAGAGAGCGATTCTATTAAGATTAAAAAAGGCGAAGTTGTACGCTTTATCATGATTAATAGAACAATGATGCACCACCCGATGCATTTGCATGGTCATTTTTTTAGAGTAATAAATAGATATGGAGATTGCGCGCCGTTGAAGCACACTGTAGATGTCGCACCACTAAGCACAACGGTTATAGAATTTGATGCGAATGAATTTGGAGACTGGTTCTTCCATTGTCATCTGCTCTATCACCTAGAAGCCGGAATGGCTCGTGTGGTTCATTATGAAGGGTTCGAGCTGTACCCTGCTCTTGCAGAGGTGCGTCCTGACCTCTACGACGAAAAATGGACTGCCTTTGGTGAAGCAAATATTTTAAGCAATACCACTGAGGGGTTTGTGGAGGTAAGTTCATCTCGACATATTTTTATGGCAACATGGGAAATAGGTTGGCAGTTAATTGACTATGTGGAATCTGAGTTTGTGGGCACATACGATTATTACGTAAACCGCTTTTTCTCGCCATTTGCGGGTGGCGATATGTTTCTCAATAATACAGACACAGAAGTCGGTCGAGGAGTCCTAGGTATTCGCTACCTGCTGCCGTTTAATATAGATTCGCGCACATGGGTAGATTCAGAAGGTGGAGCCCGCTGTACTTTAGAAAAAACCCTCCAGTTCACTCCGCGTTTTTCCATAAAAGGGGAAGCTCAGTTTGATACACACGATTACTGGGAAGGAATTATTGGCGCATACTACATCATTTCGGATCAATTTTCTCTTATGGCACAATGGCACTCAGACTATGGATGGGGCGGTGGTTTCCAACTTCAGTTTTAACGAATTGATTTCTTCCGTCGTAAAATATGTTGGCGGGGTTAAATGTTGATTACATGGCTGTGAGGGAATCCTTGCAGCCATGTTTGTGTAATTTGGTCTGATGTTTTTATATTTAAACTAAGATGTGAATAGTCTGTATTGCATATATGGATGGACTCATGAATGAATTTTTTGAGTTCATTAAGCTATGACACACTCTTAAATAATACCTTAAACATTTAGTTGTTACAGGCTGTAGTATTAGCTGTTTGAATCGTTATTTGTTTTTTTATCCTCTTAATATAAAAGAAAATATTTTTTCATTTTAAATTTCTCCGTATAGCGTTTGTCACTCATCGACCCTCCTGAAGTTACGAGTTTATAAGTGAAGTGTATCTAGGAAACTAGGGTGATTCAAGCGTGAGATGTTAATGACTAGTGGCATTGCACGATTTTTAAGTTTTTCACTTTTTTCCCAACGTCGTATTCATAAACGCAACGCGCCCCAAACGACCCCTGTGGGTTGAAAGGCTGGAAAGAACCTAGGTGATTTGGATCGATAAATTGGTGCTAACTACTGCCTTTTAGACCTTTCTGCGAGGTCTTGGAGAGGGGGGGGAGTAGTGGAAGCAGCCCCCACCCCTCCCTTGCTACGCGCGTTCGCGGCGTGGGGTAAGGAAGCCGCTAATGCGGCGTCTTTTTTTGGGATACTGGATAGAGAAAAAAGGGGGAGAAATACAGGAATAGAAACCAAAAGCGGGGGAGTAACGGGGGAAGTTAGTCCATAGAACGCAAAAAAGGGATTACGATCCGTCATTAAGACAGTACGTAACCCCTTGAGAATGCACATGGTACCGAGAGGGAGACTTGAACTCCCACAGCTGTAAAGCCGGCGGATTTTGAATCCCGTTACTGGCTTATTTACTGAGTTTAATTTGCTTGTAACTGATTTAATTTTTTGATTAAGTTGTTTAACTGACCTTATTTGATTTTCTCCAAAATTGCGCTATTTGAATAAAACTTATGGGGAATAGTATGGGGAATAACTCCTCTTCATACCACGTATTTTGATCCGCCGTGTATATAAAAATGTGGGGAATACGATCGATGGCAACAGTTAAACGACATAAGACAGATTACAAAGGCGTGTTTTTCATCGAAGGGAAAGACCCAAGTACTGGCGTTCCTGAGAGAATTTTTTACATTCGTTACTATAAGAATGGAAAGTCTGTTGAGGAAAAGGCAGGCCGACAACACAAAGATAGAATGTCACCAGCCAAGGCTAATAGACTGCGCGTTCTTCGGCTTTCTGGAAAGGCTGACTCCAACAATGAGCGGAGAGCAAAGCAGCGTGATGATCGAAGTACAAAGACAGTGGAGCGTCTTTGGGAAGCCTTTTATGAGTACAAGCGTTCTAATCGAAGCATTAATGATGATCGCAATAGATGGAACAGATATTTGTTGAATGATTTCGGGAAGAAATTGCCTGAAGAGGTTGTTACAACTGACGTTGATAAGCTGCGGGCTAGGCTTGAAGATAAAAGGCTTGCTCCAGCGACTGTGAAACAGGCTTTAGTGTTGCTGAAACGGATTTTAAATTTTGGAGCAAAGCGCGGCCTATGTGCGCCTATTAATATTTCTACATTACACTTTGAAATGCCGAAGCTTAACAACATGAGAACAGAAGATCTTAACAAAGAACAGCTCGCAAGTTTATTTCATGTTCTTGAAAACGATCCAAATAGAATGATCGCAAACATGATGCTGTTGGCTCTTTATACGGGAATGCGTAAGGGAGAAATATATAAATTAAAATGGGAACATGTAGACTTCGAGCGTGCGTCCATCTTTCTTGAGGCTCCAAAGGGACAAACTGATCAACGTATTCCTCTCAACTCAGTTGCCAGAAAAGTGCTTGAAGCCCAAATGCATTCAGAAAGTGAATATGTATTTTACGGTCGAAAGAAAGGGCGGCTGCGTGAAGTGAAGTCTTTTAGAAGGATTTGTAGAGAAGCAGGGCTTCCAGAATCTTTTCGACCAATGCACGGGCTGCGGCATGTTTTTGCATCATCCCTCGCAAGTTCCGGCAAGGTCGATATGTTTGCGCTTCAGAAGTTGCTTACGCATAAAACACCAGCAATGGTTCAGCGTTATGCTCATTTGAGAGATGATGCTTTGAAGAATGCTTCCGAGGTTATTGGAGATAGTTATTAGTTGTAAGATATAAGAATGAGAAACGCCTACCTGGTTAACTAGGTGGGCTTTTTTATTGTTAGGTTTTGTGTTGGAAAAACAGGCAGTAGGGTTACTGTGGTGTTTTAGTTAAAAGCCAGCCGTAGCCACATTCTCATTCATACACCTGCTTTGCTGTCCCCTGAGAGTCAACGCGCTTATTAAAACAAATTATTCAGAGGACGATTCAATGCTTGGTAAAGAATCTGAAAGCAGGCAACTTGTTGCCAACCATGCAATAAGTTGCTTGTTTTTTGAGCAATAAGTTGCCAGCTTGTTTGGAGGGTGGTTCTAACTATTTGAGAATAGAAGGCTTTTATAAATTGTATGAATTTTGCTTAGCTCGTACTTGGTCATTCCAATTTATAAAAGAAGGATAGGTAATTGTGAGTCTTCGGCTTGTGGCATCCAGTGCAATGTTTGCAGATGATGCAAGAAAAATAGTTCGCCCTTATGTGGCAGTTCGTAAGCTTCGTGATTCGTTTAGTTCCTCTTGGATTACTATTCAAGGATTTGGGCAGTATGTTACACCTTTGGGAAATCGAGATATTCAGTTAAATAAGCTAGTACGGGATGTTGAAGAAGGTAGGGTTTTTTTACTGGATGATTCAAGCGGCTTTGGAGTCGTGGAAGGCTGCATTGGCGGTAGTGATAGTTTTTGTTCAAGAGTGAATGCGATAAAAAGCTCTGGCAAACGACGGCCAATGTCTGGCGTCAGTTATCAGCCTGTAGATTGTTCCGTTAATATTGATGAATATACTCCAGAACCTATTAAGCCGGAAGAACCAGCCGAACAGCAAGAAAGAACAGAGTTTTTATGCGGTTGGTCTGAGTCTCAAAAGAGTCAATCAAAAGTTGATGTGATTGCTGCCTTGCTTCCAAGTAAATATCAGCAGGATAAACGATCGTTTATAGATAGGCATAATGATCATTTGAAGAGCCATGTTCGAGAAGGTGAGATAATTGTTCTTCCTACGCGGGAGCCAAAGACCGATGAAGAAGTAGCGGAGCTGAATGAGCTAAAAATTGAGGCACGGAAGGTCTCAACAGCGTTACACTCAGTTAGTGAAGAAGAGGCACAAGTTGCGGTACGTTTTTTTCCTTTACTTGATTATTTTGGGACAAAGGAGTTTTACGAAGAGTCGCTTGCCGTAACAGGAAGTATCGTTGCAGGTTTTGGGGCATTTTTTGAGTCCATTGAGGAGACCTTTAGGGCGATTAACAAGCTTTATATTGATGAAGTCGCGTCCCTTGGTTCTGCGAAATTACTTTCAGAAACATTTTACACTAGCCGAGCAAAATTATTTAAGCAACTGGATTCAGGATTACACAGATTAACATTTAATTGCGTTGGAATTCCCGTATTTAAAAAATTGAAAAATACTCTTGGGTTATCGGTAAAAAGTGTCGTCTATCATGGCAAAGATATGCTTAATATTGATGGAGTACTCAAGAGCTTTGCTCCACGGATAAATGCGGTTGTTAAGTGGATAAAGGGAACAAAAACGTTGGGAGTCGTTGGGGCAGTTTTGGGTTCTTTGACATCCATTCCTGTAATCGCAGAGGCTTTTACTTCAGAGAAAGGGCGACCAGTGAAGACGGTTTCAGTTGAAGCCGCAGCAATTTATGGTGGGTATACAGGGGGTAACCTAGGTGCTCAGGTCGGTGCAGGGTTAGCAACATTAGTTGTTGGAGCAGTAAGCGGTGGTCCTATTACGTTAGGGATTGCAATTATTGTAGGAGGTGCCATTGGTGCATATTACGGCGCTCTGTTAGGAAGCGACATTTTCAAATGGGCAGCGGAATCTTTCTTTGATTTTACTGATAGTGTTATTGAGTACGCAGAAGAACATGGTGGCTTTTTTAGCTGGAATGTTGATCAAATATAAGAGGGTATAAGAGGCAATATGATGAGCGGTGTTTTTTTAGAAATGAGAACTATCATGGGGGATGGCCTTTTTATCCCCTTAATGGCTTTTACAACGATTTATTTAGTAAATTTTGGATATATTCATGGGCGTGGAATCAAGAAGCTGGATGCATATTTTGAAAATGGAAAAGATTATAATGATACATGGACGCTTTCAGCGACTTTTCGATTTGGTACGTATTGCCAAGAGTTCATTAGAGGCAAATTGAAAGTTGAAGACCATAATATGAGATGGTGGATGTATTTTAATGCACTTGGTTATATATTGTTTTGTGTTCAACTGGGCTGTTATGTTTTGCTGTCTATCTATCTAAATTTTTTAAGTTAGTTTGGCTAACGTAAAAAGTATGGAACAGTCAGTTATTAAGCAGGCGGCAGACATCGTTATGGAGTTTCTTGGAGACGGAATAATGATTCCCTGCGGGCTAATTTTGATGATTTTTTCAGTAAATTTTATGTATATTTCTGCTAGCGGAATTAAAAAATTGGATGCTTATTTTGCTGATGGAAAAGACTATAAAGACACTTGGACCATTTCAGCAAATTTCCGCTTCTTTAAGTATTGTAGACAATATTTATTTAGGCGCTTGGGAATACCGAAAGGTGGGATGAGGCTTTGGATGCGATTTAATGTGCTCGGGTACATTCTTACAGGTGCTTTTCTTGTCGCTACAATTAGTTTGGCTTTTTGTTTGAAAATTTCTAGCTGGATGAGCTAGTAGAAAAAGCCCTCATATGAGGGCTTTTTCTTATGAGAAGACTAATTGTTGGCAGATGTGTATTACAGAGTGAGTGTTTAAGCAGTATTGTTTTCCTGCTCTTGAAGTTTTTTTAACGTTCTTCCATTTTTATCTCTCCACTCTGTCCTGCCGTTGGCTGATCTGCCTAAAACGACATCTGCGGCCATGCTGGGAGATTTGAAAATATAGTCTTGAGCGAACGTGAATTTGTTCGAATCTTCACGTATGACTGTTTTTGCTCGTAAATCTTTTCGAATGGTTCGCACACTGTCAGAAAGACTAGGCGTTTCTGTTAATGATGCTTCAGAACTGGCTGTTACAACAAACCCTTTTGAGGATTCGTATCCAGTTGCTTTCAAGCCTTTGCCGGATGCGTAGAGCATGGTGATGTTGTTTTTCTCTGTTTCATCCGGCTTATCAAAAATAGACAGCCCCACTAAGGGAACTATTCTTAGAACATCAATAAGAAAGCTTTCAACGTCTGCGGTGTCTGCTTTGGATAATGTTGGTCTGCTGGAGCCATTAGAGTTTGTAAGATTTGATTTCTTAGCCTCTTTTGCAAGCTGGAGTAAGCGGCTTTCAAGATATTTTACGTGAGCCTTGTTAAGGCTACCGTCTTTGGAAGCAAAGAATATTCCCCAGTCCCAGAAGTCTTTTTCTGCGTAGTGGCTATTTAGTCGGTTTAGAACGGGATCGCCTTCACCGATGTAGACGGCTGGCAAGCTACTTTCATTATCAATGCCGACCAGAATATATACGCCAGTTGAAGAAAATTCCTCTTCCTTCGATGCCGTTTTGTATCCGGTTCTTGTGAAGGCAACACCTACCCCCGTCCAGTTTGAACGTGAGATAATGCGTAATCCTTCCGGGTCACCGTCAGGGAGAAACATGTGGATGGAGAATGGCTGTTTTCCAGAAAGCATGGTGTTCCTTTCTATCTGCATAAAATGATTGGTAACTCGTTATTTCTTCATAGATATCTCCTGACTGCGTTATGCCAGAAAACTCTATTTTTGACTTGTGTCTTTTTAAGGGAAGCTTACGCATTCAGAAAGTGAATATGTATTTTATGGTCGTAAGAAAGGGCGGTTGCGCGAAGTGAAGTCTTTTAGAAGGATTTGTAGAGAAGCAGGGCTTCCAGAGTCTTTTCGTCCAATGCACGGCTTACGACATGTTTTTGCATCATCCCTCGCAAGCTCCGGTAAAGTAGACATGTTTGCGCTTCAGAAGTTGCTTACACACAAAACTCCTTCAATGGTGCTGCGATATGCTCACTTAAGAGATGACGCGTTGAAGAATGCTTCTGAGGTGATTGGGGAAGCTTTCTAGCTAAAGCACAACAGCTCGTCAGTGGAAACTGTCGGGCTGTTGTTTAAAAAAACTAATTATTAGTTTAAAAAAAAGGACATAAGGCGTGCTAGGATAATATTAAGCTGTAAGAGTTTCGACTTGATTTGATAGATTACTTTTGGTGGCATGCTATTTTTTAGTATGCCACCCACTTTGTTTATTAGAAGGTCGTGCGTCAGACTCAAGTAGTGTTTATTCTACAATTGCCTTCAATAGAGCGTCTCGTGCATCAGAGTAAAATTGAATATCAACTTTTGTGGCCATTTCATCTGAAAGGTCAAAGAGTTGCCTTCTGCAAGAAACAGGGATGAGTAGTGTGGTAGCCCCTTTTTCAACAGCTATTTCAGCAAGTGTTACTGGATTGTGAACAGATTCGATAGAACCACCAAGGTTTATTTCACCGACAATTATGAGTCCACCTTTGGCACTTTTCTTTAATAAAGATGTGCAGAGTGATATTAAAGAAGCCATGCCCAGCTTTGCCCCTGATTTGGAGGCGTCGAAAGCTCGAAGCTGGGTTGTGAATTCATGTTGCCTCGGGTCCTTGTCACCGACGAGTTGAGTAGACCGTGCATATAAATTTTGCTCAGCATATCCCATACTTTCTTTAAAAGATAACGGTACAGGTTTATTCAGTATTTTTACCCCAGAGCCAGGGCCTTCGTTGATCTCAATTCGGTAAAGGCCGGGGTGTTCGTCTGCTCCTCCGGGGGAAATAGTCCAAACTTGGCCTGGCTCTAACGGGTCGCTACCAATGCTATTGTCACTCTGCAGCTCGGGTGTTGACACAAATTTTTCAACACCATCAGTTCCCATTACGTAACTGAAATGAGTATTTCTAAATTCTGCTGCGCCAATTCTTTTCTGTTGTTCCTTTACTCTTCTTCGTGATTCCATAGCAAGATGTACTGCCCATTCAAGGTCCTCATCAGATACAGTACCGCCACTAGGGTAGAGAAGTTTGATCAGGCCACTAACGGTCTTGTTTACTGCGTTTGTATCGCGTCCAGAAAGAGCTCCACCAAAAAATACCCTGTTTTGGAGTACGCTCACTCGACTTTGATTTCTTAGTTGGGTCCAACATTCAGACAGAAAATCACTTACAAGACCAAAGTGATTTGTCAGAAGTTCTTTGCTTATTTTGGGAATGTCCCAACCAGGCAGAAAGGCATGAATACGATCCATAAATGCGGTATCATCTTTCATTTCAGGAGGCATTGGGCCGAAAAGGTGCCCAATTCGTTGTTGATGCTCAACATCAACATCAAAGTTACCTACTAAAACGATGCTACCATCAGCTCTAATACTTTCTTTGCCACGGCTAAACTCTCCAGATTCCATGTAACCTTTCATGATGTTGACGCCATCTTTTTGGTCAAAAGAGATACCAGAGACTTCATCAAAGCAGACCACATCGTACTGACAGACTAATCCACGCTGGCCTGTTGCATTATTCACAAACATTCTCGCAACGGTTGCCTTCCCGCCGGAAATCAGGTGAGCATATGGTGATACTTGTTGGAATAAGTGGCTTTTGCCTGTGCCCCTCGGTCCAAGTTCCATCACGTTATAATTTCGTTCAACAAATGGAACCATACGGAGCATAAAAGCATCGCGTTGACGTTCTGTTAGTTTTTGGGGTTCAACACCAATGGATCGCAGTAAAAAGTCTTTCCATTCTTCTGTACTGAATTTGTGCCGAGCTTCAGCTAGAGTGTCCAATACATTTCTTTTGGATAGTTGGATTTCGCGTAATGATTCAACACCAAATGGACGTCCTTTGCTTTCTTGTGCAATTGCAGCATCGTAACTAAGGGTTACTTCAGCATAAAAGCCACCGGTTAACATTCGCTCGTGTTGATTTACTAAATCAGAATTAATTCGTACGTCAGTTAGTTGTAAACTTGGTAGCGTTGCGATGTAAGAGTCGGTTCTTGCATCAAGACGAGCAGTGATGAGATCAATAATTTTTACTTCACCATTTTCTCTCGCTCTTGCTTTAAACAGCTCTTCTTCGCCAGCTTTTACTGTGCGCGATTTAAGCTGGCGCTCTACAATTTCAAGCCCTTCGTCTATTTCATCTTGATCTGTACTCGCACAGTATCGTCCGAGTAAAAATTCGACAACATATGTTGGAACAGGGAATTGGCGGCTAAATGTACGAACAAGATCTTTTCTAACCAAAAAACCTTCAAGAGAAGTTGCCGCTTTACTATCAAGAGCATCCGTTTCGAGCATTAGTTTTCTCCACCAATAATAGTTGGTAGCTGAGCAATAAGAGAATCATCGGAGCCTAGTAATACTACCATAGCTTTCTGCCCCTCTTTACTATCATCATCAATAACAACAGAGGCAGTTCCATTCTCTTTTAGTTTCTTTTTATTAAGAACAATGCTGGATTCTGCGTTTCCAGCTTCTTCTCTGATGTCCAAACGTAAATCCGTGAAATTGCCATCGACAGCAATTGTGAAGCGTAATCCTTTCCAACCAGAATCTGTAATTTCAACAGCAGGAGCTAGTTGTTTGTTTTTACCTGGGGTTACAATAAGTTTGAGAGTTAGGCATTCTTGTAAACTTAGTCCACCATGTGCGTATTCTTCCCCATGTTGGAAGCAGGCAATACCGTTTGCTAAAGCAACTTGGTGGTTGGGATTCCAATACCATTGATATAACCGTTCGTCAGTGGAGACCCCAGGTTTAATCGCTGCGTAGCGTTTTCCTTTACTCTCTGTAAGAGTTTTGGGTAAATCTATCTTGGGCAACCCTCCAGGAAGTAGTATCCAGCCATGGTCTGTAACGACTTGGACACGCTTCCAGCCCGCAGCCAATAACTCAGCGATTCGATCATGGATTTCAATAAGTATTGGATCAAGATGCTTGGCAAGCTTCCATCCTCGATGGTGCCCTTCGCTGTCAATGTCTCCTGTTTCACACCATGCATATTCATCATTTGATGAGTTATCTGAGATTGTTAGTGTTGCCCATCCTGCATTGTTGAGCAATTTTTTGAGGAGGCCGTTCCTTATTAAAGGCGACCCGGACTCTATAACATTAGGTACAAATTCAGGATTTGGTATTTCTCCCCGAATTTTTCCGTGTACTGGGGTAACTGCAGGTTTTCCTGTTGCAGTCATGCTAGGAAGAGCTGACCAAATAGGTTCCTCTAAAGTAGAAAAGCCTGTTTTATTAAGTTTGTCCTTCAAGCGCATAGCTGCATCAAAACGTAATCCGTCTACGAATAATACACAATCTCCAGGCGAGGTAGATAGAGGCTTTGCTGTGAGGTAAGTCCCTCCAGGGTAGTGCGATTGAGTTGTTATGTCTTGAAGATAACGAGCTGAATCTTCTAACCATGATAGATAACAGGATCGAATAGCAGTCTTGATTGCTTCAAAACTACTTATACTTTCCGTGTAAGCTAATGACCTTAGTACTGCGTCATCCACTTGCCAGCCGTAATTTGCGTATTTTGTAGCGAGTTCTTCGACAGTACCTGCAGCAAGGTTGATGGCAGTCTCTTTAGCTACCGATGCTAGATGCTCTAAGGCGCAAGCAAGCGGGGCTTCGTTCAACTCTGCCCAAATCAAAGAGCGTCTGTGTCCGTGTTGTTTTTCTAACTCTAAGATTTTTTTTCTAGCAAGGTGCGGTGGAAGCTTTGCAAGATTCATCATTTCTTGATGAAGATTTTTTTCTTGTTGCTCGTTCCATTGTGGCCATCCAGGGAATGGTCCGTCACTCATATGCCAAAGCATATTAGTGAGTGGAGGGGCGCATCTTCTAATTTGATGTGGAATGTTTTGATAGCGAATTGGGGCTTCGCAGTAACGGTCCCAAACAACACTCCACGGTCCATTGTGACTTGCAAGGTTAGTTGCAGCTGCCAGAAGTCCTTCACTTTGTGGATTAAAGGATAATTGAGAAACACAAATTTCTACGAATGCGTTCCATTCAAGTGTTCCTATTTCTTCTTTAATTGAGTCGCCTTGGTCAATCCATTGAAGTAGGTTGCGAGTAAAGTCTCCACCAGAGAGCAGGGCGTTGAAGTAATCTTGATCGAGGTATTTCCCTTTTAACGACGTAAGATCTTCATTGAGAAACTTTCGCATTGCAAGGCGCATTGCATTCTTGGTGTTAGCGTTTTGCGAGACATGTAAGCCTAGGCCGCCTTGGTCTGATTTTAGAAATGCTAAAATTGTCCAGTCCTTTGCGCTAACTTGTGACCAAATAATACCGCGGTACTGTAGTTCTGCTAGTGGTTTTATATTTTCAGGACAGCTTTCGATGGCTCTAAGATCTTGTCTGCCAACTCCCGGAAGGTAAAGGATCGGGGTTTGATTTTTTGTAAGATCAAGATCTTCAACACAATTAGCAATGGCACAGCGAAGCCAGATTGCAGGACCAGTTTTCTTTTCTGCTGTGTAATCGCCAAGACACATAAGCTCAGGGAGTTTCTCTTGAAGAGATGGAATAATGGACTCCCATTGACGTGACGGATCTGGCCACAAAATACACGCAGGTGCAACTTGCGCATCTGGATTGAATGTGGCTGTGTTGCGCAAGTTTTTAATAAGTTGGTCTACTACTTTCATTTGTTAGCCTTTCGAACGGCACTTTTTTCAGCTAATGAGAGGTGGTGATCGTTAATACGATCTCCTTTGAAGAGGTGATACCATGGGGCAGATTCCACATCTTTGCCTCTATCTTTGCCTCTATCTTTTCCCCATTTTATGTTTGGTTTGTCTCTTAGGACACCTGCACCTTTTTTCTTTACATCCTCTGCCGTCATAAATGGGCGGATGTTAAGACGCACGCCATCGTTAATGTCAGGATTCCATCCAACAGGCTGTTCTTCAAGTGATTTCCAGCGAATAAAAATGTCGTATGGTGCTTCACCTTCGAGAAGAAGTTCTAATTTTTTCTTAAGCGATTCTGCGGCAGCAAGACGGTCTTGTGCGCCATCGACGCCATTGGAGATATCTTGCTTCTGGCGAATAATCCAATCTCCAAGATATGTGTAAATAAGTGTTTCTAGGAGCTTATGGTTAAGTTTATGGTAATTGACTAAGGCCGCAAAGCCGTCTTGAAGTCCATCCCAAATATGCCAAATAAATGGGCGGTGCTGGAACAGCTTACAATGTTGTGTGAAAAATTTATCGCGCAGCCAAGTTTCTAATGATTTGCCAGTATGTCCAACTGTTGCAAGTAGGGTTGCAAGCGTATCTTTAGCCCAAGCATCACCATAGGCCGCAACTAATAAGTTATGTAGCCGATCGGCAGCAGACGCCTCGCCCCGCACGGGGGGGATGCAGACGATACCATCGTCGTCTGCATAAGTTAGCAAATCCTGGCATAGAGCTACACATCGATGTTGTTCTTGAGCTAGCTCCATGTCAGCGTCAAGTTCGGCTGGCCAGCGAAAGCCTAAGAGTTTAGCTATTGCAACTTGTAGCACTGTGTCATCGTGGCGCAATGTGTCATTGACAGTCCTCTTTGAATTCTCATTCCATATGGTAGACGCACAAGGATGCCCGTGAAATACCCATTGGGTTGGATCAGATGTAAATGGTTTGGGTAATCCTGCTGGATATTTTTGAGCTGCAGCTTGAGTCCAGTAATTGATGTCAAATGGGACTTTACCAAGAGTCGCATTAGTAACTTTTAGACTTTGGTCAATCTGCTTTATCTTGTTGGCATATTGTGAAGAGGAACAAAAACACCAGATTGCAGGCAGGAATTTTTCATCTTTAGGTAGCAACACCGCAATGTTTTGATGATATAAGCGGTTGCTATAATGATATGGAAAAATAGTGCCCATCCTATGGATTGCTATTCCATTTTTTCCTACAGCTTCTGTCCCTTGTATTCTTGCTCCTTTTGACTTGTGAAGTTCACCGGCTTTGTCCTCCCAACGAATCATCCACGATTGTCCCCCATATTCAGAATAACGTTCTGGTGTGCTTTGCAGTGGAGCCCAAAGAGGATTGTTCCATGGAATTTCCCAGAAGCTAACTAGGTAACGAGGGTCATCACCTGTTTGAATCCCAACAAGGCTGTTTACGTAGTTGTTGAGTAACGGAAACTTATCTTCGGTAGTGAAAGCTATCCTTGCATCAGGTTTTTTTAACTGGTCACGTTGGCACACACTGGTGATATTAGCATGTTGTAGCTGAAATATTTTTTCACTTATTGTTGGAGTTTCGGAAACATCTTGGCCGCAGAGCTGGTTAGTATTGTTTGTGTTTTGAAATAGTTCCTTGTGTTGTGTTTCATTGGTGTTGCTAGACAGGGTTATTAAAATTGCTTTAACAACTTCGCCACTGATTGTTTCAAAGGCTCCAGGGCCTAGGCGGGCAATTGAATGCAAGCAAGTATTATTGAGGATTTTTTTTCTAAATTTAGTGTAACTGCTCAAAAAAAGCCAACTTTGCGGTAGGACTATGCTGGATGTTCCTCCTTTTGTACATAATTCTACACAGCGCTCAAGAAAGACAGTTGCAAGATCTGCTTTTGCTGTGGGGTAATGCTGTTCACAGAAAGATTGTAATGCACTACACTGCTTAGATTTTTTGAGATAGGGAACATTTGTTATCACCCAATGATAACGTGATGTCAGTAGAGACGTTGCTTTTGTTACACCTTGTGCTACTACTGAAGTTTCAAAATGTTCATCTGTTTGTTCAAAAGCAAGTGTTTTTTTAAGAAGTTGGGATAATTCATCTATATTAACTAAATTTGTTGCGATACTGCGTGTTGGATTAAGTAAGCTCCCCAGTATTGGTGCTTGTTCGAATTCATCATACAGAAGATCGAGAGCATTTCTCAGTTTTGTTTGTGGTGCAGCAAGGGTTGTCCATTGTTCTTTGCTTGCACCAACAGAAAGACCAGAGCATGCAATGTTAAGTTCTGGTAACGGCCTATAGCCTCCTGCATTAGGATATTTCCAAGCAGCGAGTGCTAAGGCAAAGGCTGCTAGTTCTACGCAACGTTGATCAAGCTCAAGTCCGTGAAGGTTTTCTTTAAGTACTGCATCGGCAGCTCGTTGAGCTGATAGGTTTTCAACGTGCATGCGTATAGGAACCAGCATTAAAAAAAGAGCTACCAAGAAATGACCAGAACCACAGCAAGGATCAAGGGTTTTTAATTCGGTAAGCTGATTTGGCCAGCTCTCAAATGAATCTGACGCAGGAGTCCAAGAACTATCGTTCTGTTGGACAAAGCGTAGATATTCAAGCGGTACCCCAGGGATAGCAGCCTTTTGTCGTAATTCCTCTTCATTATTAGCAGTTTTAAGGTCAGCTTCACTCAGTTGTTTTGCTGCCCACCACGCTCCAAGAGAGTTATCTAACAAAAAAGATACCATGTATGGCTCAGTAAAGAGCTGAGTAACAGCAGGAAGTTCACGTGCTCCAATTTTTACTTCCGAGTCGTTAACTTGATCTTTCTTTTTTGCCTGCCAAAACTGGTAAACCCAACCTAGGCTATCAGAAGCCGTAAATACTTCTTGTGGCAGTTTGGCCACCAATTGCTCAAGTCTCTGCTGATATTCTGGTGGAAGAGTAAGCTGAACTATAGGGGATTCCAGGCGAAATATTTGCGGCAACATTTGAGCGGCGTAACGAGCAGCCAGTTCCCAGCCGGTTGCAGCATCTTCTTCGCTAGCAAGATCTTCACATTCTTCTAAGGTAATAGCGACTGGTTCGTCTGGATCAGGATACATTAGCAAGTCATTCTCAGCTAAGAAGCGTGCAAAGAGCATGCGGTGCCAGTGCTCATAAGCTACTTCTTCGAGAAGGCGAGTAGTCTCTTGACTACCTTTACTGTCTTTAGCATCCCCAAGTTGTCTTCCATGAACACGGAGTTTTCGGCGAAGTCTTCGATCTTGTTCGTCCAAGTGAGAAAACGGGGTAGGCGCACCAACCCCCAGTTGTTCAAGCGCGGCTCGGGCTGCATTTTCAGCGAGGTCACGTGCATTTTTTATAGTACGTTCAAGTTGATTTCGTAACGTTTTATCAAGCGGCTGCATGTATATATCCTTGAGTAGTTATCGAATAACAACAGGACCTTCTTTCAAGGCACCCATAAGTTTGTTTTTTACTTCTGCTAACCAGTTGTCGATTTGTTCTTCTGTTTTTAATGTGCAGCGCGGTAAGTTAACGAACTGAGCCTCTGGCTCACACAATTCTGCTGCTTTGCTTGCAACATTGTCGAATCGACTAGGCATCGCAGCAACTCGATCTGCAAAGCTTGTTAATGTGTATTTATCAAGAGTTGCTAAGATATCTTCTGTAGATTGAACGGCCACAGATGGTTGAGCTTTACCGTGCAGTGACTGTTCAGCTAAGATCGAATGGCGTTGTTCGGGCTCTAACTGTTGCCAGTTGATATCGTTATGAAGCCTTTCTATACCTTCTTCGTGAACCTTGCTGTATTCTTCATTGAGTTTGTTAAGCTTTTCTCTCAATAGTTGTGCTAGGTTGGCCGTAAGTGGTGCTATAAGGTCAGGATCTTCCAGAAGTTGACGATGCTCTTCGATCGTTTCAATTTGAGCTGAAATTACTTCGAATTCGTTAAGAGTTGAAGCATGAGCAGCTAATCTTTTTAAGATATTCCAAGCAGGGAAGCGCTTTTGAATTTTGCTGCCAATATTTGTCCAATCTTCAATATGTGTCTTGAGTTCATCACGCCGGTTGTACAGTGCAAGCAATTGTTCATTTCCGGAGGCCAATCTGATTTCATCAAGGAAAACTGTATCTGGGGCTACGGGTTTTGGTGCTTCCCCTCCAGCATTTTCTGCTAACTTTTTCATTTGTTGAATAAATTCTGGTATAGCAGCTAGTTCTTCCCTTTGTTTGGCTGTAATACCTTTTTTTTGTAACACCTTACGGATGTTAATGCGTTGAGCGGTTGTTATTGTAGTCGACTCGACCTTGAATGTTGTTTTACCAATAGATCTACGCTCAAGTTCTTTTGGATCTAGCGGGGTGCCGCGCTCGTCTTGTGCTTTCATGAGTCCAGCAATTAAAAGAACCTGCAGACTGCCATCAATAGCATCACGTGACCAACCGTGTGGTGCAGATTCAAAGTGGTCACGAATGATTGCTCCCTTTTTTCCTCCTGCGATGGTCGCAAGAATAGTTTTGCAAACGGCATGGTTTGTAGGCTCACCATCGTATCCTACTGCTGTAAGAGCATCTGGCACGCCTTTCTGCGCTCGAGCGTAGACTTTTTCCCACCCAGTGTGATCAGCAGTAGTAAATTGTGGATAGAGCCGTTGCAGAGCGTTTACGGATGCTTCGGTAACCATTTCTTGAAGGTTGTTACCAAAAATTTCATTTCCACCTCCCTGAAGAACTCGAGCACCAGAAAAAGAATCTCTCAATAGTTCATTGATTCTTCCTTCGGCAGTTTGCTTAATAGTCTCCATAGCAGCACGAGCTTCGGTTCCTTCAGGGGTGTTAGGAACACCACGAATATCAAGTGTGGCATTTGCGGCTTTGAAGTCGATTAAGTTGTGCCTTAGGTCATCAGCATTTCTTTTTGGAATGAATACAAAAACAGTTGGAGATTGGTTTCCCGCTTGCCTTGCATCGGCTCTAACGGAGTTTTCATCAGTGTCCCAACCATCTCGAACCCATAGATGAATTTTTTGAGACGCATCGTTAGGTAACTGAGGGTCAAAGGTTGGGTGTAAAGTTCTGCTCACTTTAGATTGACCTTGTGTGAGTGAAAGTTTTCGGACTAATTCGCCAAATTTTCTATGAAGGCGATCGTCTCGTTCTGTGTCGATACGATGAGACTCGTTGGAGAGTGCTGAGCGTTGGCTTAAGAATTCATCGTTCCATGCAGCGCTTTCTTCGGTTTGGATACGGTATTCATCTCCAATTTTATCGAGTAAGTCGTATTTTTTTGCCCCAGATAGTGTTTTTTCCTCAACAAGCCTCGCGAGAGAAGAACGAATTTTTGCACTACCGTCGTTTAAATTTTCTACAAGAAGATCGGCTAGGGTGTCGATAGTTGCACGGAGGCCAATTTCTTTGTTTTTGCTATTAAGTTTATTGATCAAAAAAACAAGAGCACAAGCGCGAGCCATAAGCCGCTCGTCTTCAGAACCTTTGCTCCAGCTCATGGTTTTTTCATGAACCTTTCGTGGTAGAATTCTTGTTTGAAGCAGTTTGTCAGCAGAGTCAAAATAGAGATAGTCTGCTGGAACAACATGGCCAAGTGGTTGATCCAGGTTAGTTTGAATAACCTTATGAATCATGCTGAGTTGGTTGCGAAGCTGGCTGTCTGTGCCCGTTTGATCAAGCACTCGAAGGGTGTTTTCCCAAAAACGACGGCGTACAGGCAAGATCGGATAATCCTGGGGGAAATATTGGATATCATCTTGTCTGTGCCCAATTGTGGAACCTGCTAGATGTCTGGAAATTTCACCTAGGTTTGTTTGCATGGTCTCTTTGATTGGACCAGTTGATTCGGGTTTCTTGGCTAAAATTACTTTACGGATAACAGCGTCAACATCTGCATCAGAGAGTTCTACACGAATGGTAAAACGACCTTCGAGTTTTTTTAGATTGCTTGTACCAGTAACAGCAGTCTGACCGGTACCGATGAATAACAGCTTTCCTCCAATATTTTTGGAGCACGCTTCAACAGCTTCTTGAACATCAATAGAGCGTTGACTGTCCTCGCCAATGTACTGCTGCACTTCGTCTAGTACGATGAGAGTCAGCGGAAACTTCCCATCTTTTATTAATGCTTTTTTAATTGTTCTTAGCATGTCATCGCTAGAAACGTCAGAAACATTCGGGTAAAGGTTGGCTAAAACTTCAGCACAAGAATTTTCTGATGAAAAGATATTAGGTTTTATTTGGGTCAACGCTTGGTGGAGCCCTTGGGCTACATAGAAGTTATCGAGTTCTTCGTTCCAATCGTAGTTATTTTGTTGAACAACTTCTTGAACCTGTTCATAAATGCCTTCTTTTTTAAGCCACATAACAAATCGAGCAGTGTGATATTGTTCTGGTAATCCTGCAGACTTGAAGATCAGTCGTAACAATGCAAGTCGGACACTGCCACTTGCACCTGCCCCAAGAGTCCCAGATGTAGCATGCAATCCGCCGTGACGTTTGCCTTCGGTGCTAAGTTCTTTGAGGTGATCACGAATGTGTTGAGGAAGATTCGCAATCCCACGTGCAGTTGCACCGTCTTCAAATACCGTGTCTACCCACAGAGCACGAAGCATTTTGACAAGGTGTGATTTACCAGACCCATAGAAGCCACTAACCCAAACCGCCGGTTGTTGAGCTTGTTGGATGTTCTTGAGGTATGTCTCTAAAATATGAGCTAAACCTTTTTCATACTGCCCATCACAGACAAAGGTTTCAAGTTCATACCGAAGTATCGCGAGTGCTTGGCTTGTTGTCTCGTCATTAACACTTGCCACACCTTGGTTGACAAGTTTTTGGCTAGCAGGATCAGTTTGGTAAAGGTCACGGTTATACATCATTGAGTCCTTATCTAAAATTCTTTGTCGGCTGTAATTGGCACGGCAAGGTAGTTCCAGCCATCATAACCGTCTAACAATCTGTAGTTGTTGTTTTCGTAACTTCCAGGAAAAAGAACTAAAAGCCGTCCTGTTATTAAGGGGGCAAGTTGATCAACAAGGTCTCTTACTTTTAGTAAGCCGAAAAGACCCCCCACCCCTTCAAGGGCGACAACTGTATTTGAGTTAATCTTGTTTTCTTCAATAAATGTTTCGAAGGTAGTTTTAATAAAGTCTAAATACCTTGGAAGGAGAGTAGGGAGAAGATCAGGCTTTTTGAAATAGCTTTCAGAATATCGCTGTGAGGAAAGCCACAGAGCAAAAGTGTCTGTTAAGTCAAATACAACCCATTCGTGTCCGGCCTGGTGGGTTACAAGTTCAAATTCTTCTTTTTTTGCACGAATCCCGCGTTCTTCTGTTTCGTTGTAAACACAGAAAATGACTCGCTGAGCTGCTGCGGTATCATTACGCCATGGTACAGAGATGAAATTGCTATAGGACTGGATAAGGCGTTTTACTTTACTCATTAATCAACTCCATAGTTTGCGCGTTAATGAGTTTAGGAAAGAGAACCTCAATTACATTGCCAGCATGTTTAAATATGATCCAACCTTTGAGCGATGCTTCTTTAGCTAGTTCTATAAGCCTATCCGTAGGACTATCCAGGAGTTTCATATATTCTGTATGAAAAAGAGCTTGTCCACGTGCACCTGTAAGATAGCTAATGAACAGTGCATATGAAACACTTCCAGCCGTAGGTACTGGTTTGGTTCGAATCTTTTTTATCCTTCCTTTAAAGTGACCAGACTTAGTCCATGTAGAATTTATATTCTGGGCTGTAGATTTCAAGGTTGCTTTGCTAAACCGCCCAGGCTCTTTAGAGTCAATGAATTCCTCTAAAGATTCTCTCGTAACATGCGTTCCCTCGGGCGTTTCAAGAATAAATGGTGCTGTAGCTCGAAAGATGGAGTCTCGAGCATATGAACAAAGCAACGCGATGAGCTGTTGGCCTTGAGGATCTCGATTCCAGAAAAAGAGTAAAGCATTGAACAGCGTATTGGATGGGTTAAGTGAGTAAAGGTCGACAAGATGGCGGTAGGTCAATGTCCGGGTTTTCCCAGAGCGTTTTCTTAGACAGTTAATGTCGACAATGGCTTGTTGATATTCACTTTTTTCAGCTTCAGGTTTAGATATGAATGCTAATAATTCACTTAGCTCGTCAAGCATCATCGTGCGTGCAGTATGTGCGCCGCCTCGTTCAAAACTGAATCCAAGTTGTGTTAAATTTTTTTGTTCAGCTATTGTTATCATTTCGTTAAATTGCTCCACCTTTTCGAACCCACTCATCTACTTCGTCTTTTTTAAATTTCCAAAGTCTTCCAATTTTGTGGGCTGGCATGCCTTTCTCACTTATCCATTTATAAATCGTATCTCGCTTTACGCCGAGATAAATTCCAATTTCGTCAACAGATAGCCATCTATCTTCCATGGTTTGCTCCATGTGGACTGGCGTCAAAATGTTTTTATAGGGGCCACGGGAGAAACTTCAAGGAAGCTTCACCAATATATAATTTGAATGGAAGCGATGATTTATAGATAGCAGTTCAAAAGTCAAGATTTCTTTCCGGTTTTAACCGGTTTTGTCCGGTTTTGTCCCTATAACGGGGGGCACGGTTAATATAATTTGCTGATGCGTTTTCGTTGAAGGCTTAAAAGCACTGATTGCAGTTGAATAGGAAAAGGCACTTTTGAAGTTCTTTTTCCTGCCTGCTACGAAGCATTTTCCTGTGATTCTTTTATGATTGCTCTAAGCTTCGACAGGTGGTCAATTGCAAAGTCAATCGTATAAATTTCATTGTCTAAGACGAT